>DATHCS010000232.1:0-7095 GCA_035319405.1 Candidatus Dormiibacterota bacterium
AGGAAGCGCAAGGCCATCTCGAGGCCGACCTCAGCGCCCCGCTCTCCGGCGGCGTGCATGGCGGCCCGCACCTGGGCGGGCACGGTGATGCCGGGCACCTCGTTGTGCAGGAATTCCGCGTGGCGCGCCGTGTGCAGCGGCAGCACCCCCATCAGGACCGGCAGCGGCAGGCGGCGTGTCCCCCAGCGCGCCTCGAGCCGATCCAGGAAGGCCTCCCACTGGGCCAGGTCGTACAGCGGCTGGGTCATCACCAGGTCGGCGCCGGCCTCGAGCTTGCCCTGCAGGCGGTCGATCTCGCCGTCCAGGTCGGCCGCCGTCGGGTCGAGGGCGCAGGCGACGGTGAAGCCGGCCGGGGCGCCGATCGGCTTGCCCGCCTGGTCCTCGCCCCGGTTGAGGCGCTTCAGGATGCCGATGAGGCCGGTCGAGTCGACGTCCCAGATGCCGGTGCCGGTAGGGTAGTCGCCGACGCGCGGCGGGTCGCCGGTGAGGGCGAGGATGTCGCGCACACCGAGCGCATGGGCGCCGAGCAGCTCCGACTCGAGCGCCATCAGGTTCCGATCGCGCGTGGTGAAGTGGACGAGACACTCCAGGTCGAGGTCGTGCTGGATGCCGAACGCCACGGCGAGCGCGCCCATGCGCACGCGGGCCATCGCGCTGTCGCTGACGTTGACCAGGTCGACGCCGGCCTCCTGCAGCAGGCGAGCCGCCTCGACGGTGCGCTCGATGCGCACGGACCGCGGCGGGTCGATCTCGACCGAGATGACGAACTCGCCGCGTGACAGCTTCTGGGCCAGCCCCGTCGGCGGGGGCGGCTCCGGTCCGCCCGGCGCTCCCACCTCCGCCAGGGCCGTGCGCGGCGACTCGCTCGCACCCGCCGAGGCCTCGGCGGGTGCCGCCGTCGCGGCCGCGGTGCCGGCTTCGCGCGCCAGGACACGGTCGAGCGCCTGGCGCATGGCCGCGATGTGCTCGGGGCGCGTGCCGCAGCATCCGCCGATGAGGCGCGCGCCCGCGGCCAGGAAGCGGGGCACCGCCTCGCCGAAGTAGTCGGGCCCGGCGGCATAGACGAACTGGCCCTCCACCCGCTGTGGCAGGCCGGCATTGGGCATGATGGAGCGGGCGAGCGTGGCCGAGGGCCGGCCCATGCCGCTCAACGCATCGAGGCAGACGAGGGGGCCGACGCCGCAGTTCACCCCCACTGCATCCACGCCAGCCGCCGCGAGCGCCGTGGCCGCGGTCTGGGGGCTGGTGCCGTCGATCGCCAGCAGCTCCTCGCCGAACGTCATCTCGGCGATCAGCGGCAGGTCGCTCGCCGCGCGGGCCACCTCGATGCCGATGAGCAGCTCATCGAGCTCGCTGAACGTCTCGAAGACGAACAGGTCGATGCCGCCCTCCAGGAGCGCCTCGACCTGTTCGCGGAACGCCGCCCGGACCTGGGCCGCGGGCCGCCGCTCGGGGCCGCGCACGGCAGCGCCGAGCGGACCGATGCTGCCCGCGACCAGCACGTCCCGGCCCGCCACGTCACGCGCTTCGCGGGCCAGCTGCGCCGCGCGCCGGTTGAGGGCGGCCGCCCGGTCCGCGAGGCCGAAGGGGGCCAGGCGGAAGCGGTTGGCACCGAACGAGGCCGTCTCGATGGCGTCCGCGCCGGCGGCGACGTACTCGCGGTGGATCGCGCCCACGAGGTCCGGTCGCGTCTCCACGAGCTCGTCGAGCGAGGCGCGCTGGGGGATGCCGCGGCTGAAGAGCAGCGTGCCCATCGCGCCGTCGAACAGCAGCGGCCGGGCGGCGAGGCGCGCGGCGAAGGCTCGGCGGGTGCTCGATCCGGCCGACGGGTCCATGGCTACAGGGTACATGGGGTGCCCGCGGACCCACCGGCGCCGGGCGACGGTGCGCCCCCGCGACGGGGTACGATGCGGCCGCCCCTCCTGTTCGTCACGAGGTTCGATGGCTCGCCCGCCGCTGGCCGACCCGGCCGCCCTGCCGCCCTTCCGAGACCGATCCGTGGACCGCCGGCCGCGCGAGGCCGGCGCCTATGGCGCCCTGTTCCGGGAGGTCCTGGACGAGCTGTTCGTCCTCTATCCGGTGTGGGCCGGCGACATCGGGTTCCATGCCTATGACGACCGCTGGCCGGACGTGAGCGAGACCGCGCGTCTCGCCGAATCCGCGGCGTTGCGGCGCCTGGGCGAGCGGGTGGCCCGGCTGCCCGAAGCGGACCTGGACGCCGAGCAGGCGATCGATCGCGGCATCCTGCTCGAGGCCCTGGCGTCGCTCAGCTTCGAGACGGAGGAGCTGCGCGAGCGCAACTGGGACCCGCTCTCGTACGTGTACCTGGTCGGCAGCGGGCTGTTCGGGCTCCTCTCCCGCGACTACGCGCCCTGGTCGCATCGCGGGCTCGCCTTCGCCTGGCGCGTTGCACGCTTGCCGGCGCTCCTCGAGGCGGCCGCGGCGAGCCTCACCGGCCTGCCCGATCGACCGGTGTCACGCCTGCACCTCGAGACGGCCCTGCAACAGCTGTCCGGCGTCATGGAGCTGGTCGATGACGGCCTCGCCCAGTCCGCGGCCTCCGTCGACGATGGCCTGCAGCTCGAGCGACACCTCGCGGCCCTGCGCGAGCCCGCCGCGCTGGCGGTCGAGGAGTTCCGCGCACGGCTCGAGGGCGAGATCGCGACGCGCGCGGCGGGGGAGGGCCGGCTGGGGCCCGAGCTCTTCCAGGCGAAGCTTCGCCACACGCTCGGCAGCGACCTGCCGCTGGCCGAGCTCCAGGCCCGTGCCGAGCGGGACTACGCGGCGGTGCGCGCCACGATCGTCGAGCTGGCACGCCAGGCCTGGCCGGCCTGGCAGCCGGGCGAGGCGGCGCCGGACGATCCTGACCAGCTGGTGCGGCGCGTGCTCGACGCGATCGGGCGGGAGCACCGCCGGCCCGATGAGCTGCTGGAGCATTGCCAGGGCGAGGTGGCCCGCATCGAGGCCTTCGTGCGCCGGAACGAGGTGGTGGGGCTGCCCGAGGAGCCGCTTCGGATCATCTGGACACCTACCTTCATGCGTGCCTACGGCGGCGCCTTCCTCTACCCGCCTGGCGCCCTCGAGGTGGAACAGCCGAGCTACTTCTGGATCACGCCGCCAGGCGACGACTGGCCCGCGACGCGGACGGAGTCCTACCTGCGCGAGGACAACGACCGCATGCTGCGGCTGCTCTGCATCCACGAAGCGATCCCGGGCCATTACCTGCAGCTGGCCTGGTCACGGCGGACGCCGAGCCTGACGCGCGCGGTGTTCCAGAGCGGCCTCTTCGCCGAGGGCTGGGCCGTCTACGTCACCCAGGTGATGATGGACCTCGGCTACGGGGAGCACGAGCCGGCGCTGCTGCTCAATCACTGGAAGTTCTACCTGCGCGCGGTGATCAACGCCCTCCTCGACGTGGGCATCCACGCGGGGACCATGGGCGAGGCAGAGGCACTCGAGCTGATGATCCGCGGCGGTTTCCAGGAGGAGCAGGAGGCGCGCGCCAAGTGGCTGCGCGCGCGCCTGACGTCCACGCAGCTCTCGACCTACTACCTGGGCTCGCTCGAGATGTGGGAGCTGGAGCTGGCGGCGCGCCGTCGCGCCGCGGTGGCGTCCGGAGGCGCCGCGGATGCGGTGCCGTCGCCGCGGCTGGTGGGTGGTCTCGGGGAGACGCCGGGCTTCGACTACCGCGCCCACCTGGAGGCGGTGCTCAGCCACGGGACTCCGCCCATCACGTGGCTGCGGCGCATCCTGCAGGGGGAGTAGCGACATGGACATCGGCCTCATCCTGCCCACCATGCCGGTCGGCGCCAACGCCGAGGGCATCGAAGCCGCCGCGGAGACCGCAGCGGCCCTCGGCTGGTCGACCATCTGGACCACCGACCACGTGCTGGTCGAGGAGGCCGACGCGCCGGAGTACGGCGAGATCTTCGAGGCCGTGCTCACGCTGGCCTACCTCGCCGGTCGCACGCCGCGCGTCCGGCTGGGGACCAGCGTGATCGTCGTGCCCCAGCGCAACGCGGTGCTGCTGGCGAAGGAGCTGGCGACGCTCGACCTGCTCTGCCGCGGGCGGCTCGTGGCCGGCGTCGGAGCGGGCTGGAGTGCGCCCGAGTTCGCCAACCTCGGCATGGGCGAGCGATTCCGTGTGCGCGGCGCCTACCTGGACGAGACGATCCGGCTGTGGCGCGCCCTGTGGGGCGGAGCGACGGAATTCGAGGGGCGGTTCCATCGGTTCGCGGGTGCCGCTTTCGGGCCGCTGCCGCCACAAGGGGCCGCGCTCCCGATCGTGGTCGGCGGCCGCAGTCCGGCCGCCCTGCGCCGCGCGGGGCGCCTCGGTGATGGCTACCACAGCAGCGCCGCCGGGCCGACCCAGATCGGCGAGCGTCTGCCGCTGCTCGAGGCCGCGGCGGCGGAGGCGGGGCGCCCGAGGCCGCCGATCTCCTGCCGCGTCGGCGTGCGTCTCGACGCCCCGCCCGCAAGCGGTCCGTACGCGATGCGCGGCTCGCCCGAAGCGATGGTGGCCGAGCTGCGTGCCTTCGACGCGCTGGGCGTCGCCGAGGTGGCCTGTGGCTTCGGTGAGACGGATCCCGAGCGGGTGGTCGCCGCCATGACGCGCTTCGACCGCGAGGTCGTGGCCGCGTTTCGCGGATCGTGACGCAGCGCCCGGAGACGGCTCGCCCGCGCGACGAGGCCGCCCTCGCCGAGCCGCTTCCACCCGACCGCTCCGAGCTCGAGGCGATCGGCCGGCAGCTGATCTCGTTGTGGGAGCTGGCAGGGGCCGCCGTGACGCACCTCGACGAGCTGGAGGTCGAGCTGGTCACCTGGCCGGAGCGAGGTCTCGCCTTCAACCATGGGGCCAGGCCGCGCTGGGGCGAGGCGACCTGGGCGCAGCGCGCGACCGATCTCGCGGCCCGCCTGCGGGCGCTCGGACAGGTTCCCGCGCTGGTGGTCGTCGAGGAGCTCGACCGGCCGCCCGGGCTGGCCGACCGGCTGCTCGCCGAGGGCTGGCTGGAGATCGGGCGGGAGCAGGTCTTCTGGACCCGCCGGGTGGGGGTGGTGCCGCATCTCGATCCCGCCTTGCGGATCGAGGCGCTGACGCCGCCGCGCATCGCCGACTACGAGGCCCTCGAGCGGGAGATCTTCGGCCTGTCTCCGACGGAGGCCGCCGATCGACGCGCGGCCCTCGAGCGAGGTCTGGCCGGAGGGATGTTGCGGGCCTACATGGTGCGGCTGGGCGAGGAGCCCGTGGCCGTCACGCGGCTCCTCCAGGGTGAGCGCGTGGCCGTGCTGCAGGGCATCGGCGTGGTCGCCGAGCGGCGTCGGCAGGGCTACGGCGGGCTCATCACCACGGTCGCCACCCGGGCCGGGCTGGCAGGCGGCGCGCGGCTGGTGTGGCTATCGGTCGAGGCCGGCAACGAGCCGGCGAGGACCCTCTACACGAGCCTCGACTACCGGCCGGCGCTCACCTGGCGACGGCTGATCCACCCCGGTTTCACCAGGGGCCGCTAGGCGGCGCGGCTCATCCCTAGCCGTCGCGGCTCAGCCCCGCGCGGCGCGTGCTCGTGTGGCCGCTCCGCGAGCCGCCGCTCGGCGGGCACGGGCATCTCGCTGCGCCGAACCGTCGCCGTCCCCGGCGGCCCGCGCCGCTGCAGCTGCCGGCAGGTAGAGGCGATCGACGTACTCCTCGAGCATGCGCGTGGACGAGAAGGCCCACGTCGCGGCGGCGATCGACTCGCGCATGCGGGCGATCCAGCCGTGCGGCAGCCCGTCCTCGCCCCGCTCGTAGTAGCGCGGCACGAGCTCCTCTTCGAGGATGCGGTAGAGGTCCTGCGCGTCGGCCCAGTCCTGCGCGCCCTCGTCGGGGTTGACCTCGCGGCCGCCGATGGCCCAGCCGTTCGTGCCGTGCCAGCCCTCGTCCCACCAGCCGTCCAGCACGGAGCAGTTGACGATTCCGTTGGCGGCGGCCTTCATGCCGCTCGTCCCCGACGCTTCGAGCGGCCGGCGCGGGGTGTTGAGCCAGACGTCGACGCCGCGCACGAGGTACCGCGCGACGCGCATGTCGTAGTTCTCGAGGATGAAGACGCGGCCGCGCAGGCCCTGCGACCGGGTACGGGCGAAGATGTCGCGGATCACGCGCTGGCCTGGCCGGTCGGCCGGGTGGGCCTTGCCGGCGAGGATGATCTGCACCGGTCGCGCGGGGTCCCAGACCAGGCGTGCGAGCCGCTCCTCGTCGGAGAAGAGGAGCTCCGCTCGCTTGTAGGTCGCGAAACGCCGCGCGAAGCCGATCGTCAGCACGCCCGGATCGAGCACGTCGGCCAGCGCTGCCAGCGCATCCGGGGCCTCCCCGTGACGGGCGAACTGGTTGCGCAGCCGGCGTCGGGCGAAGAGCGCCAGCTCGAGCTTCTGATGCTGGTGCGCCTCCCACAAGCGGGCGTCGCTGATGCGGTCCAGGTGCTCCCAGAAGCGCAGCTCCGGGTCGCTGGAGTCCATGCGGTCGACATCCGCACCTCGGCTCTCGTAGAGCCGGCGCAGCGGTTGGCCCAACCAGGTCGGCGTATGCACGCCGTTGGTGATGGCCAGGATCTCGCGCCCCGCGACGTCGTGCCACGTCGCGTTGGCGGTCTGGCCGTGCAGCTGGCTCACGGCATTGGCGCCGTGCGAGAGGCGCAGGCAGAAGGCCGTCATGTCGAACTGCGTCGGATCGCCGTCGACGCCCCGTCCGAGTTCGATCAGGCGTTCCAGGTCGATCGCCGCCGAACCGGCCAGGGGGGCCGCCAGGCGGCGCACGAGGTCCGCTTCGAAGCGCTCGTTTCCCGCCGCGACAGGGGTGTGGATGGTGAAGGTGGCATCCTGGCGCACGCGTTGCAGGGCCGTCTCGAGGGCGACGCCGCGGCTCGTCAGCTCCCGCAGCCGCTCCACGAGCAGGAAGGCGGAATGGCCCTCGTTGAGGTGCCACACGGCGGGCTGGAAGCCCAGTGCCCGCAGGGCCCGCACGCCGCCGACGCCGAGCACGATCTCCTGGTGCAGCCGCATCTCGCGGCCGCGCACGTACAGGATGTGCGTGATGGGACGGTCTTCGGGCGCGTTCTCGACGAT
>DATHCS010000233.1:0-2864 GCA_035319405.1 Candidatus Dormiibacterota bacterium
CCTCGGCGTGACGGACTACTCCTCGTACGTGGCGCAGCTGCCGCGTGACGTGGACGGCATCCTGCTGCTGACCGGCGGCACCGACACCATCGCGGCCGAGAAGAGCTACCAGCAGCTCGGCCACACGCCCGGCAAGGAGATGCTCGGCGGCTCGTCTGTGATGGATCCCACGTCCTTCACCGTGGGCGACTCGCTCGTGGGCCTCGTGGGCGGCTCGCCGGTGCCCCTCGGCGGCACCACGGCCGACTGGACGACCTACGCCACCGGCATCGCCGCGGTCTACCCGGATGCCCCCGCTGACAGCCTCTTCACGGTCCTCTACTACGACGGGATGCAGGCGATCATCGAGGGCCTCACGAAGGTCAACGGCGACCTCTCCGACGGGCAGAAGGCCCTCCAGGCCGCGCTGACCGCCCTGACGCCGACCTTCCCCAACGGGACGATCAAGCTCGACGCGAACCGCAACTCCGTCCAGCCCGCCTTCGTCGTCCAGATCCAGAAGAACGGCGGCAACCTGGGCTTCACCGTGCTCAAGACGATCCCCGACGTCGACCAGACGTTCGGCGGCCTCTTCAGCGCCACCTCCAAGGCGCCGAGCCGAACCGATCCGGCCTGCACCGGCGGCACCCCGCCGCCCTGGAGCAGCAGCTTCTGATCGGACCCGGCCAGCACGAACACGACGATCCGAGCGGACCCCCGGCGCCAGCGGGCGCCGGGGGTCCGCGCTCGTTCGGCCGCGGCTGTGGGGATCGGATCGCCGCGCCGCGCAGGGGGTAGGCTCTCGTCGATGCGGTCACTGCCGGACACCAGCCATGAGCACCACGCCCGGATCCAGGCCCACGTCGATCGGCTGCCCGGTCTCGCCTCGCGGCTCGACCAGGCGCCGGACGAGGCCTTCGCGGCGGCCTTCGCGGAGGAGCACCGCTTCATCGTCGGCCAGCTGACGCCGCACATGGAGGCCATCGAGACGACGCTCTACGATCGGCTCGAGGCCCTGATGGCCGGGCGCCACTCGATGGCGCCCATGCGCGCCGAGCACGAGGAGCTGCGGCGCCTGATCGGCTCGCTCGGCGAGTACCGCACGCGGCTCGAGGAGGGCCGGCTCGATGCAGCCGAGGCGATGGGCCTGCGGCGCGCCCTCTACCGCCTCTACGCGCTGCTCAAGGTCCACCTCGCGGAGGAGGAACGGTACCTGGCGGTGCTCGACCATCACCTGAGCGAGGGTGAGAAGGATGAGCTGGCACGCGGCATCGAGCACGCGGTCCAGGAGCCGCTCTGAGATCCCGCCCTCGGGTGGGCGGCGTGAGACCTCAGCTGAGCTGGCGTGGGACCTCAGGTGGGCGGGCGCCGAACCTCCGGACCGGGTCGACGCGGACTGGCCACCCATTCCAGGTACCGCGCGTCGAACTCGGCGATGAGGCGCGTCCGCTCCTTCATGACCGCCGCCCACTCGTCCAGCGCCGCGTACCCGGCCTCGGTCAGCTCATACTCGCGCCGCTGCGGTCCGACCTCGTGCGCGGACCAGCTCGAGGTGACCTGCCCGGCATGCTCGAGGTCGCGCAGGGTGCGGTAGACCTGGCCGATGTCGACGTCACCGCCGGTCAGGCCCATCGCCTCGAGGTCGGCCGTGATGGCATAGCCGTGCGTTCCGCCTCCGGCCAGCTGCACCAGCACGAATGGTTCCATCCAGCGGCGACGGCCTCCAAGCGGCGCCCAGCCGCGGTGGACGGGCACGCCAGAGGCGTCGCGGCCCGAGGCCAGACCGGTGGGCTCGCCTGGCGACGAGGGAGGTCCCCCTGCGCGCTGGAGGAGCTCCGCGGGAGCCGCATCCGCCGTGGCCGCGGGAGCGCCCCGTCGACGCCTCGCCGTCGAGCTGCGCCGACGTCCTCCAGAGGCATCCATATGCCTGCGGAGGATAGCCCATCGGCCGCGGCCGACAGGCGTCCCGGTTCAGGCTTCCGGGATCCCCGCGTGCTGCATCGCGGCAGCCAGCTCATCGGCCGCGTCCGGCGAAACCCCCTGCTCGATGAGGTGCAGGTACAGCTGCTCCTCGGCGAGGTGGACCTTCAACATCGCGTAGAGCCGGAAGACGACCCGCCGCAGGGCGACGGTCTCGCCGGTGGAGAAGTGGCCCGCGTCCAGGTCGGCCTGCAGGCGGACGAGCTCGTCGACGAGGCGCCGGATCTCGGCGTGCTCACGTCGCATGGGGGTCATGGAGTGGCGGTTCTGGAGCAGCCGCTCCAACTCCGGGTAGAGGGTCGTTTCGGCGGCCCCCATGTGCGGCAGCAGCAGGCCGGTCAGGAACCCGGCAGCTTCGTCAACACGGGGCCTGAGCTCGGCCGTGGTGACCGTGCCGATCGCGTCGCCGAGGGCGGGGAGCGCATCGACGTGCTGCAGCAGCCGCTCGTGGTGTTCGTGGGCCACCTTCGGCAGTGTCGACATCATGGGAGACCTCCTTGGCCGGCGGCCGGCTGCGGGGATGGGTTGGATCCGTCCGGGTTCTTCGTCGCGCGGGCGAGCGCCACGAAGAAGAGGGCGACGGGTCGATAGACGGCATGGGCGAACTTCATGAACGGCGCCAGGAGCACCAGCTCGAGCGCCAGGGCGACGTGGAAGAGGAAGACCCAGTAGCCCCATGACGGGGCGTCGGGCAGGTAGAGGGCCAGCTCGAGGACGAAGCCGGTGACGCCGACCACCCACAGGAGGCCGAGCAGGGTCCAGTCAGCCGCCGTGCTGCGGGCCAGCGAGCGATCGCTCGCGCGGAGGCGGCCCACGATCAGCATCGTCGTGCCGTAGATCAGGAGGAGGCCCGCGACCGTGCCGAGCAACCGCACCGGATACCACAGGGGCACCGGCGTGCCGGT
>DATHCS010000234.1:0-2707 GCA_035319405.1 Candidatus Dormiibacterota bacterium
GACCAGCGCGGGGCCGCCGATGTCGATCTCCTCGATCAGCTCCTCCAGCGAGGTGTCCGCGCGCGCCGCGGCCGCCTCGAAGGGGTAGAGGTTGACCACCGCCAGCTCGAAGGGCTCGATGCGTGCCTCGGCGAGCTGCTGACGGTGCTCGGCTCGTCGTCGGTCGGCGAGGAGGCCGCCGTGGATCCGCGGATGGAGCGTCTTGACGCGTCCGTCGAAGAGCTCCGGGAAGCCGGTCACGGCGGCCACGTCGGTCACGGGCAGGCCGGCCGCTCGGAGCGCACGGGCCGTGCCGCCCGTCGAGACGAGCTCGAAGCCCAACTCGACCAGGCCCCCTGCCAGCGCTTCCAGCCCCGCCTTGTCGGACACGGAAAGGAGGGCGCGGCGTGCCCGCGGCAGGACCGCGGCACGGGCAGCGTCGACCGTCACCCGTCGTCCCTCGACCTGCAGCGCGCCTCCCGCGAGGAGGGCCACGCACCAGGGCAGCAGGCGGTGCTCCACGGCGTGCAGGCGGGCGGCGAGGCCCTCCTCCTCGTCGTCGGTCCGGATCGGCACGGCCTCCTGGGCGACCACGGGGCCGCCGTCCAGGGTCGCGTCCACGAGGTGCACCGTGACGCCGGTCACGGCGACCCCGGCCGCGAGCGCGTCGCGGGCGGCATGGGCACCGGGGAAGGCCGGCAGGAGGCTGGGGTGGACGTTGAGGACGCGGCCGGCATGCGCCGAGAGGACGGCCGGTCCCAGGACGCGCATGAAGCCGGCCAGCACCAGCAGGTCGGCGCGAGCCTCGGCCAGGGCGGCCACGAGCGCCTCGTCCCACGCGGCCTGGCTGGGCTGCTCGCGCGGCGGCAGCACGACCGTCGGCACGCCGGCCTCGGCGGCCAGGCCGAGGGCTGGGCAGCTCCGGTCGGCGAAGACGAGCACGATGCGACCCTGCAGCAGCCCACGTGCGTCCGCGGCCAGCAGCGCGGCGAGGTTGCTGCCGGTGCCCGAGACGCCGACCGCGATCCGCGCCTGGCCCGGCACGCCGCGGGTACGGCGCGCCGCACGGCCGCTCACGCGACCCCTCCGATCTCCTCGTAGCGTCCGTTGCCGGGGACGCTCGAGGCCGCCACCACCTCGCCGACCACCGCCGCCGGCACGGCCTGATCGGCCAGCCACGCCCGGGCCGCGGGCATCGCGCTCGCCGGCACGGCCAGCACCATACCCAGGCCGCCGTTGAAGGTCGCCCGCAGCTCGTCGTCGTCGAGGCCGCCGAGCGCGCCGAACAGCCGCATGACTGACGGCAGCGGCCAGGTCCCGATGTGGAGCCGCGCCGCCAGGCCGGGCGCCAACGCGCGAGGCACGTTGCCGGGCAGGCCCCCGCCCGTGATGTGGGCCACGCCGTGCAGGTCCTGGCCGATCGCGCGCAGGGCGGCACGCAGGCCGAGCACGACACGGCTGTAGATGCGCGTCGGCGCCAGGAGGACCTCGCCCAGCGTGGCGAGGACGTGCTCCGGCTCGGCGGCCATCGCGGCCGCGGCGGCTGCCTCGCCGAGGACGCGATCCAGGCGCGCCTGGTACGGCTCGCGCAGGTCGAGGTCCCATTCGGCGACCAGCGCCCGCACGAGCGAGTAGCCGTTGGCGTGGAGCCCCGAGGCCAGCAGCCCGACGAGCACGTCGCCGACCTGGGTCGAGGACCCGTCGAGCAGGTCGGCGCGCTCGACGACCCCGACGCAGCAGCCCGCCAGGTCGAACTCGTGCGCCTCGAGGATCCCGGGGTGCTCCGCGGTCTCGCCGCCGATGAGGGCGCAGCCCGCCTCGCGGCAGCCCTCGGCCACCGAGGCGACCAGCTCGGCGATCGCCTCCGGCACGACGTGTCCCACGGCCACGTAGTCGAGGAAGAAGAGGGGCTCGGCGCCGCTGCAGACGACGTCGTCCGCGCACATCGCAACGAGATCACGGCCGATCGTGTCGAACCGCCCCAATGCCCCCGCCAGGGCCGTCTTGGTGCCAACGCCATCGGTCGCCGCCACCAGCACCGGCTCGCGATAGCCGCCCGGCAGGGCCACCGCTCCGCCGAAGCCGCCCAGCCCGCCGAGCACCTCGGCGCGACGTGTCGAGTCGACGGCCGCGCGGATCAGCTCGACCGCCCGCTCCCCGGCCGCCACGTCCACGCCCGCGCGCCGGTAGGCGCCGCGCTCGGCGAGACCCTCGCTCACCGCACGCCCGCGAGCGGTCCGCCGGGCACGCCGTCCTCGAGCACGAACTTGTGGGAGGCGACGTCGTAGGGCACGGGCACCGGGTAGCGCCCGTCGAAGCAGGCGAAGCAGAAGCGCTCTCGGGGCAGCTGCAGCGCACCGAGCACCCCGCCGATGGAGAGGTAGGCCAGCGAGTCCGCGCCGACGTGGCGGCGGATGCCCTCCAGGTCCAGGCGCGAGGCGATGAGCTCGGTCTCGATCTGCGTGTCGATGCCGTAGAAGCAGGGATGGAAGACCGGCGGCGCGCTGACGCGCAGGTGCACCTCGCGCGCGCCTGCCCGCCGCAGCAGGGTCACGATCTGCTTGGTGGTCGTGCCGCGCACGATCGAATCGTCCACCACCACGAGGCGCTTGCCGCGGATCTGCTCGCGCAGCGGGCTGAGCTTGACGTTGACGCCTCGCTGGCGCAGCTGCTGGCTGGGCTGGATGAAGGTGCGCCCGGCGTAGCGGTTCTTGACCATCCCCTCGCG
>DATHCS010000235.1:0-9595 GCA_035319405.1 Candidatus Dormiibacterota bacterium
AACATGGTCACCTCGCCCGGTGGCACCAGCGCCGCCGCGCTGCATGAGCTCGAGTCGGGCCGCCTGCGTACGGTCCTCTCGGAGGCCGTCTGGGCGGCCTTCCGCCGCACCGAGGAGCTCGGGCGGCAGCTGGAGGACGAGACCTCGATCACGGATCGCTGAGGCCCGCCCTGGCCGAGTGGCGGCGGCTCGCCCTGGTCTTCGCCACGGCGACCCTGGTCGAGACGGTCGCCTTCGGGCACTTCGTGACGTTCCTGCCCCTGCTGGTACGGCAGCTCGGCGTCGGCGAGGCGCAGCTGCCGATCACGGTCGGCTTCCTCTCCACGGCGGCCTTCATCGCCGGCCTTCCGCTGGTCCCGTTCTGGGGCGCCTGGGCCGACCGGTACTCGCGCAAGGCGATCGTGGTGCGCAGCGCAGCGGTGGAGATGGTCCTCTTCCTGCTGCTGGCCGCGGCCGGCCAGGTGTGGCAGCTCTTCGTGCTCGTTCCGCTCGCCGGGCTCGTGCTGGGCAACACTGGCGTGATGCTGTCGGAGCTGTCGGATCTCGCGCCGCGGCAGCGGCTCGGCTTCGCCATCAGCATCGTCGGCACGGCCACGCCGCTCGGCATCGCCCTCGGCCCGGCGGTGGGCGGCGTCATCGCCGACCGGTTCGGGATCCAGTCGCTGTTCCTCATCGACGGCGTCCTGTCGGGCCTGATCGTGCTGCTCCTGCTGGTCGCGTTCCACGAGCGCCACGATCGACCGCATCCGGCTGAGCCCGTGCTGTCGATGGTGCGCCGCTCCCTGAAGACGATCGTCACCACGCCACTGGCGCGCGGCGTCTTCCTGGCCTACCTGCTGCTCCTGCTGGGCCAGCGCCTGGTCACGCCCTACCTCGCCCTGTGGGTCGAGTCGCTCCACGGGACGGCGGCCCTGGCGACGGTGGTGGGCCTCGTGGCCGGGGCCTACGGCCTTGCCTCCGCCGTCGGCGCGCCGATCGCCGCGACCGTCGGCGACCGGGTCGGGTACCGGCGCATCTTCACCCTCGGAGCGCTGCTCGCCGCGGCGTGCCTGGGACTGGCCTCCGTGGCGCCCGGGCTGCTCGGCTTCGCTGCCGCCTACGCCGGGTTCGGTGTCGGCTTCGCGACAGCGAGCTCCATGCTCTTCACCCTGCTCGCTTCCGGGTTGCCGGCGACCATCCGCTCGAGCGTGCTGAACCTGGCGATGGCGCCGCTCTACCTGGCCGGGGTCCTCGGTTCGCTCCTCTCCGCCGCCTTCCTCGGCTTCAGCGGCGGGGCCCTCCAGCCACTCTGGGCGATCGGGTCCGCGGTGGCCTTCCTCTCGGTGATCCCCATCCTGCGGCTGCGGCCGACGCCGAGCGCGGCCGACTAAGGCCGGCCGACCGAGCGCTGGCGATCGCGGCCCTGCCAGCCGTCACGCCCGAAGGGGCCAGCCGGCGTCCGCGGAAAGGTCCGAGCGCCCCCGGACCAGGGGCCGGCCGGGGCTACGATACGGCTCGATGGTCGCCGCACCCGTCGCTGCCACCGTCCGCGAGCTGCCCGGTCGGGCCCTTCGCTCGGGCTTCCTGTGGGCCGCACATCGTCGTTCCCTGCAACGCGTTGCCACGGGCCTGCCGCTGACCCGCGGGGTGGTCTGGCGGTTCGTCGCGGGCGAGACCATGGACCAGGCGCTCGGCGCGCTGGAGCGCCTGCGCGACGTGGGCTTCCACACCACCGCGGATGTCCTGGGCGAGTCGGTCACGGACGCAGGCATGGCCGAGGATGCGGCGGAGCGGTACGTCCGGCTGCTCGACGCGCTGGCCGCGCGCGGGCTGGACGGCAACGTCAGCCTCAAGCTCACCCAGATGGGCCTCGACCTCGACCCCGACCTCTGCCGCGTGAACGTGGCGCGGGTCGTGGGCCACGCCGCGGAGCTGGGCGCCTTCGTGCGCGTCGACATGGAGGACCACACGCGCACCGAGGCCACGTTGGCCCTCGTGCGCGAGCTGCATGCCACGCTGGACAACGTGGGCACGGTCATCCAGGCCTACCTGCGCCGCAGCGCGGATGACATCGAGCGCCTCGATCAGGCCGGCATCCGCGTGCGTCTCTGCAAGGGCGCCTACGACGAGCCGGCCAGCGTCGCCTACCCCCACAAGGCTGAGGTGGACGAGAGCTTCGGGCGGCTCATGGAGCGGCTGCTGGAGGCGGGCGCCTACCCGGCGCTGGCGACGCACGACGAGCGGATCGTGGAGCGGGCGCGGCGCTTCGCCGACGGACGCGGCATCGGGCCGGAGCGCTTCGAGTTCCAGATGCTCTACGGCGTGCGGCGCGACCTGCAGGAGCGTCTGCGACGGCAGGGCTACACGGTGCGCGTCTACGTGCCCTTCGGACGCGAGTGGTATCCCTACTTCATGCGCCGCCTGGCCGAGCGGCCGGCCAACGTGCTGTTCATCACCCGCTCGGTGCTGCGCGAAGGGCGGGGCGCCAGGAGCCGCTGACCAGAAGCCCTGGCCCGGCCGTCAGGCGGTGGGCGCCATGAGCTCGTCGAGCTGGTCGGCGTGCTCCTCGAGATGACCCACCACGAAGCGCTCCACCATCGCCGGCAGCGCCAGCTCCCCCAGCGTCGGATGCAGCCCGGTGACCGACCAGTCGACAGGGCGGAGGCGCCCTAGGAAGGCCTCGAAGGCGTCGATGTCCGCCTGCACCCGCTCGTGGAGCAGCGCCGGCGCCTCGTGTCGGTCCCGCTCGATCGGCCCGACGCGTCCGGGATCGGTCCGGGGCCGCCCGAAAGGGATCGGCTCGGTCGCGCCATCAGCGCGCGCCGCGAGGATCGCCTCGAACTGGCCGACCCAGTAGGCCGGGAATTCCGCAAGGTGCGCCCAGACCTGTCCGGCGTCCCACCGCTCGCCGGTGGCCGGGTCGGCTCCGGTCAGGCCTGCGTGAGCACCCGAGGCGGCATGGGCCGCCAGCCGCCCGCGGGCCGCCACCAGCCGAGCCAGGAACGCCGGTCCCGGATCCGGGCTCTCGGAGGCCATCAATCCGGGAAAGCTTCTGGGCCGCGTTCGGCGAGCTCGCGAGCCTCGTCGCCGGCATCGTCGGGTGGCAGCCAGCTATAGGGGTAGCGCTCGTCCTCGAGGTCGGCAGCCTGGACGGTCAGTTCGAGCGGGTGGAACGTGTCCACCATCACCGCCAGCTCCTCGGTCGCCTCCTTGCCGATCGAGGCCTCGACCGTACCCGGATGGGGTCCGTGGGGGATGCCCGCCGGGTGAACGGTGAACGATCCGATCTCGACGCCGCGCCGGCTCATGAAGTTGCCGGCCACGTAGTAGATGACCTCGTCGCTGTTGATGTTGGAGTGGTTGTACGGGGCGGGGATGGCGAGCGGGTGGTAGTCGAACTTGCGGGGCACGAACGAACAGACCACGAAGTTGCGGCCCTGGAAGGTCTGGTGCACGGGCGGCGGCTGGTGGACGCGCCCCGTGATGGGCTGGAAGTCGGCGATGTTGAAGGCGTACGGGTAGAGATAGCCGTCCCAGCCCACCACGTCGAAGGGATGCTGGCGGTAGTGGTACCGGGTGATGCGGCCGCGCGCCTTGACGTGGATGGTGAACTCGCCCTGCTCGTCGTGGGCGGCGGCCTCGCCGGGCACGCGGATGTCGCGGTGGTAGTAGGGCGCGTGCTCGAGCAGCTGCCCGTAGTCGTTGCGATAGCGGCGTGGCGGCTCGAGCTCCCCCGGCGTCTCCAGCCACAGCATGCGCTGGGCCGAGCCATCGTCTGGCTCGAGCCGCCAGGTCGTGCCGATGGGGATCACGAGGTAGTCGCCGGGGCCGTACTCCAGCAGGCCGAAGACGGAATCGAACCGGCCGGTGCCCTCGTGCACGTAGAGCAGCTCATCGGCCACGCCGTTGCGGTAGAAGTGTCCCTCGGGCATGGCCGTCGCGGGCCGCACGACGCCGAGCACGACGTCCGCGTTGTAGAACATGGGGATCCGGCCGCTGACGACGTCACCATGCGCCTCCAGGGCGGCGGTCTTCACCAGGCGGTGGCGGTGCAGCGGATCGGTCGCCGCCGCGATCTCGACCAGCGGCCCTTCCTCGATGTGGTGGGTGCGCGTCGGCGGCACCAGGTGGTAGAGCAGCGAGCTGCGGCCGGTGAAGCCCTCGACGCCGAAGAGCTCCTCGGCGTACAGGGAGCCATTCGGCGCGCGGTGCTGCGTGTGGCGCTGGCGAGGCACGCTGCCGCGCTGGACGTAGTGCATGGGCCCTCCGCGGTACGACGGTCAGTCTAGGGCCTCTCGGCAGGAGCTGGCCCACCCGGACGCGAACCGCGTGATGGCGGCGTCCACGGCCGGTGCGCACGGAGCCAGCGCCAGCGAGCCAGCGCCCGTCGATCTTCCCGAGCGGTGACGGCGCGGCCCGCATACCGCGCCAGCTGGTAGTCGGCAGCCAGGCGCCGCAGGCGGGTGCCTGGCGTATCGGCACCGGCCGCGGCGACGCGCCGGGCGTGCGCGGCGGGCGTCTCGGCCGGCCAGCGCGCCAGCCGTTCGTCCGGCTCGAGAAGCGCCAGCGCGGCCAGGTACGCGCCGACCGCGTCCGAGGGGGTGCCCGTCCCCCGCCGTCGGCGCGAAGGGAGCCGCGGCAGGTGCAGGTCAGGCACCACGATCGCTCGTTCCTCGAGCAGGGGGGCGGCGCGAGGCTCGCGGGCGAGACGGCTGCTGCGCAGCCACTCGGCCACGACGAGCACGATGGCGGCCAGGACCAGCAGCACGACGATCGCCAGGAAGAGCGTCTGATTGCTGCTGGTGGCCTCGGGTGGGAGGCCGCCCGTGCCGCCGCTGGCGACCGGTGGAGCGGTGGGCGGTGCACCGGCCACGCCGCGCAGGACGCTGAAGAAGGCCCCCAGCAGGATGAGGAAGGGGGCGAGGATGATCGCCACCAGGAAGAGCACGAGGCTGGCCGGCGCGATCAGGGCGCCCTCGAGGTCGCGCACGTCGAGCCCGAGCCAGAACGCGAGCGGCAACGCCAGGGCCACCACCGCCAGTGGGATCACGGTGGTGACGGTGAGCCAGGCCCGACCACTGCGCTCACCCGGGCTCAGGTTCAGGCCCAGCTCACGCAGGCGCGCCAGGCCCAGCGCGACGAACCCGAGCGTCACGAACAGGAGCGTGCCGCTGAAGGCGAGCGCGACGAACTGGGTGCGCAGCGGTCCGGCGGGCATGATCGCGCCGATCAGCCAGGGGATGGCCAGGAAGGGCAACGCGGTTCGCAGCAGCTGGCCCAGCACCAGGTCGTCGTCCTCGGGCACGCGGTGGGCGCCGCCCCGGATGACCGCGGCGCCCAGCAGGAAACCGCCGATGTGGTCCGCCAGCGACTGGAGCGGCTGACCGGCCAGTAGCGACTCGCGGGCGACGGGGCTGGCGAGCCAGCCGAGCGCGCTGAGGGCGAGGAGGACGGCCAACCAGGCCGCGCGGGGGAGGGGCGGATCGCGCCTCGCGAGCCAGATGCCGATGGCGGCCGCGATCGCGAAGTCGAAGGGTCCCAGGACCGGCGGATGGCGCACCAGCCCGACTTCCCAGCCGGCGTAGACGACGCTGAGCCAGGCGCCCTCGACGAGCGCGTCGAGGGCGGCCATGCCGAGGTCGCCCAGCCGCCTGGAGCGAGGGGTCCGCTCAGCCATTGACGGTGACGGAGGGGGCGGTCCGCCAGTCGGGCTCGAGCGCGGCCACGGCGGCCGGGATGCGCCGCGCACGAAGCACGCGGGCGGTCGCGGACGCCGTGGGCCCGATGGCGAGGTGCCGGACCTCGAAGCCGCTGCTGCGCAGCCGCAGCAGCGCGCCGAGGTAGGTTCGTGGCGCGCGGCAGCTGAGGGTCAGCAGCGTGGCGCCGGGAGGCACGCGCTGCGGCAGGGCCCCGAGGAGGTCCTCGAACGAGGCCGACACGAACGGGCCCATGCGCGCCAGGAGCTCGCCCACGCGGGTCAGCTGCTGCCGGTCGGCCCGCGGCGGGAGGTAGCTCAGCCAGCGCTCGCCGCCCGTGCGGAACGCGGCCGCGAGGCCGCAGGCACTCCCGGACGCGAGGGTGGCCCGGGCGAGCGACGCCGCGGCCACCCCGAGCGCCTCCAGGCGCTCCTCGTCGTAGACCGGCAGCCAGTGCGGGCCGTCGGCGGTCTGGGCGTCGAGCACGATGATGACGACCTGCTCATTCGCCGGCTCGAAGCGCTTGCTGACGGGCTGCCCCAGTCGCGCCGTCGCGCGCCAGTGGCGCTGGCGGACGGGATCGCCCGGCTGTTGCGGCCGCACCCCCGCGAAGAGCGCCGGATCCACGAAGAGGCTGCTGCGGGCCCGCCGCGTGCCCAGCGGCGCACGGCTGGGCTGCTCGCTACGCACCGGAACCGTACGCGGCAGGACCGTGAAGGTGGCGGGCAACTCGCGCTCCTCGCGACCCACCTCGCGCCCGAACAGGTCGGTCACCTCGAGCCGCACCGGTCCGAAGTGGAAGACCCCCCGCCGCTCGGCTCGCAGGTGCAGGTGGCGCACGACGCGCTCGTACCACAGCAGCGACCAGCCGTTGCGCAGCATGCCCTGCCCGGCGATCTCGCTGCGCAGCAGGGGACGCTCGACGACCGCCAGGCCGTCGTCGACGTAGTCGTCGGTCACGAGCCGCGGCAGTGGCAGCGGCTTGCGGTTCCAGACGCGCAGCCCGATCCGCACCTCGTCGCCCCACACCGCCCGTGCCGGGCCCAGGTCCCGCTCGTAGTCGAGGTCGCGCAGGCCGTAGCGGGACCAGATGTCCATCACGAGCACGACGAAGAGCGTCACCGCGCCGATCAGGACCAGCCCCGGCTGGCTCAGGACGGCCCCGACCAGGACGAGGCCCACGGCCAGCACGGCCCGGCCGATCACGGTCGGCTCCCGACCCCGGCCACGAGCTCAGGCGCCTTCGCCCACCGGCAGCGGCGTCGCGGCCAGGACCTCGGCCACGATCTCGGTCGCCGTGGCGCCGCGCAGCTCCTGGTCGACATCGACCAGCAGGCGGTGCGGCAGGACCGCGGGCGCGACCGCGACGACGTCGTCCGGCAGCACGAACTCGCGCCCTGCCAGGAGGGCCCACGCCTGGCTCGCCCGGTAGAGCGCGACGCTGGCCCGCGGGCTGGCTCCGAGGCGCAGGCTGGGATGGTCGCGTGTGGCCCGCACGACCGCCACGAGGTAGCGCTCGACCTCATCGGCCACGCGGATGCCGCGCACGCGATCCTGCAGTGCCAGCACCTCCCGTGCCTCGACGACCGGCAGCACCCGATCGAGCGGCTCGGCCATGTCCCGGTAGCGGCGAGCGATGGCGCGCTCCCCATCGTCGCTGGGATAGCCCACGGTGATGCGCACGAGGAAGCGGTCGAGCTGTGCCTCCGGCAGGGCGAAGGTGCCCTCGAGCTCGATGGGGTTCTGCGTGGCCAGGACGACGAAGGGGCGTGGCAGCTGGCGCGTGACGCCATCGACCGAGACGCGGCCCTCCTGCATCGCCTCCAGGAGGGCCGATTGCGTGCGCGGCGTGGCGCGGTTGATCTCGTCGACCAGCAACACGTTGGTGAAGAGGGGCCCGGGCACGAAGCGGAAGGCACCCTCGAGGCCGTCGCCCGGCACCGTCCCGGCGGCGGCAGCGAGGACGCTCGAGCCGGTGACGTCGCTGGGCAGCAGGTCCGGCGTGCCCTGCACGCGCGCGAACTGCAGGCCGAGCGCCGCCGAGAAGGCCCGCGCGAGGAGCGTCTTGCCAGTCCCCGGGACGTCCTCGATGAGGGCGTGGCCGCCTGCCAGCAGGGTGGTCGCCAGCAGGCGGAGTGCCCCCTCCTGGCCGACCACGGCCTGGCCGACGGCCTCCTGCAGGGCGGCCCAGGCCCGGCCGCCGTCGCGGGACGAGGCTTCGCTCACGGTCGTTCCGGTCGGGCCGCCACGGGCGACTCCAACCGGCCGAGCCGCTCGATCTCGAGCACGACGAGGTCGCCCGCCTGGAGGTAGCGGCCGAGGCGCTCGCGCGACTCAAGCAGGCAGCCGCCGCCGACGGTGCCGCTGCCGATCAGGTCACCGGGGCGCAGCCGCACGTCCGCGGATGCCCGGGCGAGCATCTCGCCGAAGCTGTAGTGCGCGTCGCACCAGCGACCCCGGCTGATCGGCTGGCCGTTCACCGTGGACGTCATGGCCAGGTCGTAGCCCTTGCCCGCCCGGACGTCGGCCAGTTCGTCCGGCGTGACCAGCCACGGCCCGATGCTCGTGGCGAAGTCCTTGCCCTTGGCCGGCCCGAGGCGCACGGTGGTCTCATCGCGCTGCAGGTCTCGCGCCGACCAGTCGTTCAGGACGAAGTAGCCGCCGATGACCTCCTCCGCTCGCTCGGCGGTCAGGTCCCGGGCCGCCGTGTCCACGAGGGCCCCGACCTCCAGCTCGTAATCCAATTCGGCGCTCCCTGCGGGCGCCCACACCGCCTCCTGCGGGCCCCGCAGCTCCGAGACGTTGCTGAAGTAGAAGACCGGCAGGCGGTACCACGCCTCCGGCACCTCCTGCTGGCGGCGCGCCCAGGCCGATCGGACATGGGTCTCGAAGGCGTAGAAGTCGCGCAGGCTGCCGGGATCGAGCACGGGCGGTCCGAAGACGAGGTCCGGCTCTTCGAGCGCGAGGTCGTCCGCGTCGGAGGGGTCCAGCCGGGCGCCGTCGGGCGCGCCCCCTGGGCCCCCTGCGCCGAAGGGCTCCGCGATGTCGCGCAGGTGCTCCACCCGCCGACCGGCGGCGAGCTGCGCATCGAGCGTCGTCACGGGCTCGCGGAAGAGGGCGTCGTTGTGGGCCAGTCGCGGGTCCCGGGCAGCGAGACGGCGGCGGGCACGTTCGAGCTCGAGCCAGCGACCGTCCGGGAGTGCTGCAGCGAGGCGCCAGGACGCACCGACGGGCGCGTGTCGTTCGCGGACGTGGGCCAGGCGCATGCGCGGAGTCTAGTGCGCAGGGCCGAGGGCCTCGCGTCAGGCGGGCTTGAACACCATCAGGCCCACCATCACGATCAGGCCCAGCGTGCCCACCGCGGCGAGCGTCTCGGGCACGCGGTTCTGCAGCAGGGCGCTCAGCTCCGGGCCGCCGAGCGTGACCTGTCCGTCCGGGCCTGGCTGGAGCCGGTCGCGGAGGCCGTAGTAGAAGCGTGCGCCGATCGCGTACATCACGGCCAGCACCGCGATCAGGGTGGCGGTCGTGGCCAGCACCCAGGGCGTCGCCAGGAGGCTGGAGTTCCAGGCAGCGCCCAGGCCGCCGACCGCCAGCAGCAGCAGCCCCAGGTACATCAGCCGGTTGGCCGCGTTGGACATGCCGAGGTAGGAGTTCACCACGGCCGGGTCGCTCTGGCGCCGGATCAGGAAGGCCATGAAGGCCGAGGCGCCATGGCAGAGCACGAAGAGCACGAGCCCCGCGAGGTGCAGGAAGACCAACCCAAGGTACAACGCCTCTCCCTCCGCGCGTCGCTTGATGGCGTGCAGTGTGCCGGGCAGCGTCAAGCCCGGTGTTTGCCACCCGGAAGCGCGCCCGTTGGCAGGCGGCACGTGCTAGTCCAAGAAGGATTACGGAGCCCCGCTGGAGGTGCAAGGGAAGCG
>DATHCS010000236.1:0-4089 GCA_035319405.1 Candidatus Dormiibacterota bacterium
GTCCTCCGCGCCCTGCCTGGCGACGCATCCCGGCCATCTCGTTCCTGGCCGTCGCCACATTCCTGGCCCTTCTGCTGCTCCTGCCGCTTCTCGCACGGGCGACGGGGTGGCATGTCGTGGCCCTCGTGGATGCCTTCTACCGGAGCGGCGCACTGGTGTTCGGCGGGGGCCACGTGGTGCTGCCGCTGCTCCAGGCGTCGGTGGTCGACCCGGGATGGGTGGGGCAGCAGCCGTTTCTGGCCGGCTACGGCCTGGCTCAGGCTGCGCCTGGGCCGCTCTTCAGCTTCGCGGCGTTCCTCGGCGCGGTCGAAGGGCCCCAGCCCAACGGGCTGCCAGGCGCCGTCATCGCGCTGTTGGCCATCTACCTGCCCTCGTTCTTCTTGCTCACGGCGGCAGTGCCCACCTGGGACCGCCTGCGAGGCCGGTTCTCACCCGCGCTGGCGGGCGTCAACGCGGTCGTGGTCGGTGTCCTCGCCGCGGCGCTGGTGGATCCGCTCTGGACCTCCGCGGTGCATGACCTGGCGGACGTTGCCGTGGTGGGCGCCGCGCTAGGCCTGCTGGTCGGCGTGCGAGCGCCCCCGATCCTGGTCGTGGCTCTCGCAGCCGGTGCGGGGCTGCTCTTGGGAGCCGTGGGCGGCTAACGCCCCGCCCGTGCTAGGCTCGCGGCCAGTGGACCTCGACCTCTCCCCCGAGCACGAGCTGCTGCGCTCGACCGTCCGTGACTTCGCGCTCCGCGAGGCGGCGCCGCAGGTCGACACGTGCGAGCGAGAGCGGCGCTTCCCGCGCGAGATCGTGGACCGGCTCGGCCCACTCGGGCTCATGGGTGTGCCCTACCCGGAGGAGGAAGGCGGGGCGGGCCTGGACACGCTGGCCTATGCGATCGCCGTCGAGGAGCTCTCGCGCGTGTGGGGCTCGCTGGGCATCATCGTGGCGGCCCACACCAGCCTCGGCTGTGGGCCCCTGCATCTGGCCGGGACGCCGGAGCAGAAGGAGCGCTGGCTGGTCCCGATGGCGCAGGGTCGCGTCATCGGTGCCTACGGCCTGACGGAGCCCGAGGCCGGCTCCGACTCGGGCGGCACGCGGACGACCGCTCGCCACGAGGACGGCCATGCTGGGGGGAGCTGGGTCATCGACGGGCGCAAGCGCTTCATCACCAACGCCGGGCAGGCCGGCACGTACATCGTCACCGCGCGCACTGGCACGCGGCCGGACGGGGGCGCCGAGATCAGCGCCTTCATCGTGGCCGCGGACACGCCCGGCTTCGCGGTGGGGCGACTCGAGGAGAAGATGGGCCTCCACGCGAGCGCCACCGGCGAGCTCATCTTCGATGGCTGCCGGGTGCCGGCGGACCAGCTGCTGGGCGCCCCTGGCGGAGGCTGGAAGACCTTCCTGCAGACGCTCGACGGCGGCCGGATCTCGATCGGCGCGATGGCCCTGGGGCTGGCCCAGGCGGCCCTCGACGCGAGCGTGCCGTACGCGCGAGAGCGGCACCAGTTCGGGCGGCCCATCGGCACCTTCCAGGGCGTGGCCTTCATGATCGCCGACATGGCCACCGAGATCGAGGCCGCCCGCTCCATGGTCTACCGTGCGGCCTGGCTCAAGGACCGCGGGCGGGACTATGCTCTGGCGGCCGCGCAGGCCAAGCTCTTCGCATCGGAGGTGGCCCAGCGCGCCACCAACGCCGCCCTCCAGGTCCACGGCGGTTACGGATACGTCGAGGAGTACCACGTCGAGCGCTTCCTTCGCGACGCCAAGCTAACCGAGATCGGGGAGGGGACCAGCCAGATCCAGCGCCTCGTCATCGCCCGCCGGCTGCTCGACCTCAAGGTCGTCTAGCGACCCACCGCAACCAGGAGTCTCATCGCGATGTCGTTCCTGAAATTCCTCCAGCCCGAACACGAAGCGGCGCCGCCGGCGAAGGCGCCGACCGGCAAGCCCGAGCCCGAGACGGTCCGACGGATCACCGTCAAGCTGACCGGGCTGCCTCCCGAGCGTGCCGCGTTCCTGGCCGCCTTCGCCTACATCCTGACCCGCGTCGCGGTGGCCGACCTGGACATCGACGGAGCCGAGGCGGACGAGATGGCGCGCCAGGTCGAAGCGTTCGGGGGCGTGCCCGAGGAGGAAGCCGGCCTGATCGTGGGCATGGCCGTCCACGAGGCGGTCAGCGGGGCCGGCACGGACGACTTCTACGTGACGCGGCGGTTCCTGGAGCTCTCTTCGCAGGAGCAGCGTGTGCAGCTGCTGCACTGCCTCTTCGCGGTGGCGGCGCCGGGCGGCGACACGATCTCCTTCGAGGAGAACAAGGCCATCCGCGAGATCTCCGACGAGCTCGGCTTCACGTTGTCTGAGCTCAACGAGGTGCGGCGCGGCTATGCCGAGCGCATGGAGGTGGTGCAGATGGCCCGTGCCGCCGGCGAGGGCGAAGCAGTCGTCTGAAGGGGGCGCCGGCCGTGCCTCGTGCGAGCCGAGCCGGCAGCGCTACAGCATGCGCGCCGGAACGAGCGTGGCGAGGGCGTGGGTCGTGCCCACCCCGATGAGGCACTTGAACCCGGCCTCGGTGTCGTAGTAACGCCAGCCGCCCGGGTCGTTCCCGGCCTCGGCCAGCACCTCGACACCGAGCTCGCCGAACTGTGCTCGGGCGCGCTCGCACGCGGCGGCGTCGGAGAGGCTGAGCCCGATGGCGATGAGCCCCTCGCCCTTGCGCTCCAGGTGCTCGGCCCACGGATCGCGTGCTCCCCGCGGCTGGACCAGCTCGACGTTGATGGAACCCACCTGCGCCTGCGCCACGAGCAGGTCGAGGGCGGCAGGACGCCCTCGTACCCGGCCCTCCCGGAGGAGCGACGGGGCCGGTTCGAAGACCCGCCACGGACCCCAGCCGAACGCCTCGTGGAAGGCCGCCGCCCTGGCCTCCAGGTCGCGAACGACGAGTGAGACCTGCGTGATCGGGAAGGTCAGGCCGCTCATGGGCGAAGGCCCAGGCCCCGCCCCCTCGTGGGGGTAGACCTGCGCCGGGCGCACGAAGTCGATGGCGTGGCCGCTGCCCGACTCGATGAGGCAGCCGAAGCGCGCCTCGGTGTCAAGGTAGTAGTACTCGATGTGGTCGCCGATGTCGGCCTTCATGTTGACCGCGATGCCGAACCGATCGCGGAACGCCGCCTTGACCGCGTCGCCATCGGCCCGCTCCTGGAACATCGTGGCGATCGAGGCGATGCCCTCGCCCCGCCTGGCGATGAACTCGCTCCACAGGTTGGGCCCCTCCAGGGGCTGGAGAAGCTCGAAGTTCATGGCGCCGACGTAGACCTCGGCGCCGCGCAGCGAATAGTCAACGGGCCGGCCACGGAGCTCGGTGTTGTGGTGGACGGGCGGCACGTGGTCGAAGACCTGCCAGGGCGCCCAGCCGAAGGCGCGGTGGTAGAGGGCCATCGTGCGGTCCAAATCTGCCACCGCGAGGGAGATCTGGGTGATCGGGTAGCGCAGGCCGGCCATGCCCACCGGCAGATCGCGGGCCGTTCCGTGGTGCTGGGTCATCGCTTCCTCCTTCCCCCACTCCGGCCATGCTAGGCGCCGCTCGTCGGCGCGTGCGCCAGAATCGGCACATGTCGCAGGCCGGGCCGATCGGGTCCTTCCTCCTCTCGCGGGTGCCGCGCATCGCCTTCGGCCCGGGTACGGTCGGGGAGCTCGGCGCGGCCGCCGCGCGCCACGGTCGCCACGCGCTGCTGGTTCGGGGTGGGCACTCCCTGCTCGCGGCCGGACGCCCGCTGGTGCCATCCGATGCGATGGCTGCCGCCGGCCTCGAGGTGACGGAGCTGGCCGTCTCCGGTGAGCCGACGCCCTCGACCATCGATGCGGCCGTTGGCGGCCTGCGCGGACGGGGCATCGACGTGGTGGTGGGCATCGGCGGTGGTAGCGTGCTCGACTCGGCCAAGGCGATCGCCGGGCTGCTCCCGTCGGGCGATTCGATCCAGGACCACCTCGAAGGCGTGGGGCCGGGGCGGGCTCTCGGGGGCCCCGTGCTGCCCTGGATCGCGCTGCCCACGACGGCGGGGACCGGCAGCGAGGCGACGCGCAACGCCGTGGTGAGCGTGCCCG
>DATHCS010000237.1:0-3001 GCA_035319405.1 Candidatus Dormiibacterota bacterium
GGATCGAGCTCATGTGGTTCTTGACCGTCTGCTCGCTGATCGACAGGGCATAGGCGACCTGCTTGTTGGTCATGCCCTGCGCGATGTTGTCCAGGATCTCGACTTCTCGCGGCGAGAGCGGCGCGAAGATGGGCGTTTCGGACTGCCCGTAGACGGCGAGGTCGCGGAACTCCTTGAGCACGCGGCTGGCCACGTTCGGCTTGGCGAAGACCTTGTCGTTGATGAGGTACTCGCCGTTGCTCACTCGCCGGATGATGGTCACCAGATCGTCCGGTCCGACGTCCTTGAGGATGAATGCAGCGGCGCCGGCCTTGATGGCGTCGAAGAGCTGGTCCTCGTCCTCGTTCATGGCCAGGCAGATGATGCCCACGGCAGGCAGCTCGCGCTTGATGCGCTGGGTCGTCTCGATGCCACCGGGAGCGGGCAGCGAGAGGTCCATCAACACGATGTCGGGCGACTCAGCCTGGGCGCGTTCGAAGGCCGAACGCGAGTCCTCCGCCTCGCCCACGATCTCGAAGTCGGGCTCTCGCTCGAGGATCTCGCGGATGCCCACCCGGAACATGGGATGGTCGTCCACGATGAGGATCTTGGTGCGTTGATCGCCCGCGTTGCGCCGGTCCGGGCCGCCGCGCCGGCGTTCGACCCCGTTGTAGTCGTTGGCCATGCTGCTCCGCTCCCTTCAGTCAGCTCAGGGTGATGGTAAGCCGAACCGTGGTGCCATTGCCCGCCGCCCCCTCGACCGCCAGCTGTGCGCCGATCATATCGGCGCGCTCGCGCATGAAGCGGAGGCCGAAGTGCGGTCCGCCGTCGCCGGGACGGGGCGGCGTGTCGAAGCCGCGCCCGTCGTCGGCCACCTCGAGGATCCAGCGCTCGGGGCGACCCTCCGCCGCGGCCTCGAGCCGCGTGGCGACCCGCACCCGGCGCGCCTCAGCGTGCTTGCGCACGTTGCGCAGGGCCTCCTGGGCCACCCGTAGCACGACCGTCTGGCGGGCCTCGCTGAGCAGGTCGTCCGGCGCCCGCAGCTCGAGCTCCACGGCCAGCCCGCCCGCGCCGGCCAGCTGGGCGGCGGACTCGCTGAGGGCCCGATCGAGGCCCAGCTCCTCGAGCAGCGGCGGCCGCAGCTGGTTGATGAAGCCGCGCAGATCGGCTAGCTCGCGGCGCAGGAGGTCGCGCAGGCCCCGCAGCTCGTCGGCCGCGGCGGCCGGATCCCGCTCAAGGGAACGCTGCAGGATGTCGACCTGGAAGATGGCGTTGGCGAGCGCCTGGGCTGGCCCGTCGTGGATCTCCTGCGCCAGTCGGGCTCGCTCGGCCTCCTGGGCGTCGAGGATGACCATGCGAAGCGCCGGGTCGGTGCCGTCCGGCAGTCGGCCGGAGCCCTCGCTGCCGCGCTCGAGGAACAGCCAGTTGGCCTCCAGGCCTTGCACGGCCAGGTCGAGCCGTGCCAGCTCGGAGCGCGCCCGGACGACGTCCGCGCCGAGTTCCTCGAGTTCGCGCCTGCGCAGGGGGTCGAGCGCGGGATCCGACTCGATGGATCGCTCCTGTTCCTCGCGACGCCGCGCGCGCAGCTCGTCCTGCAGCTCCGCCGCGGTGCTGCGCGAGCGCTCGGCCAGCACCCGCAGCTGGTTGGCGGCATAGCTGAGGGTCTGCTTGGCTTCGGCATAGAGCGCCGCGGAGCGCTGCCGTCGCTGTGCGTCGTCGGTCACGTGAGGCATCCCCCCGCGAGCAGGTAGAGGCGCGCGTCGACGCCCACTGCAGCCGGCAGCGGCTGCAGCTGGAAGCATCGCTGGTCGTCCAGGGCGGGCGCGCTGTCGGGGCGGTCGCCGAAGATCAGGACGGCCTGCGCCCCGAAGTCACGGGCGAGGCGGAGCACGTCCTGCGGCGTCTCGTCCGGCAGCACCACGGTGGGTCGGCCGGTGGCTTCCGCGAGCCAGATGGGGTGGTCGGTGATGATCACGCCCGCCCCGCCCTCGCCCACCGGTAGCAGCGCGTCGAGCGCGTCCCCCGCCGCCGCTACCCGCGTCTGGGCCCGCTCGGCGAAGCCGGCCGTGAGAGCCACTTCGAGCGCCGCCATCGGCAGCACCAGGGCGAGCACGAGGAGCGGCGCCAGCCACGCGTTCGCCTTGTCCCAGCGTCGCCACCGGCCCACGGCGGCCACGAAGCGGTCCAGGCCCAGTCCCGCCAGCACGATGAGGGCCACCAGCAGCGGGCCGGAGGCGTGCTGGAACGTCCCCCACAAGGTCGCCACGGGGAACAGCACCCCGGTGGCCAGGAAGATGATGCCGCCCGCCAGCAGCGTCGCCTGCAGGGCACCCGCCTGGCGCACGGCGGGCGCGCGCCAGAGCCAGATCAGGCTCAGCAGGCCGAGTACGCCGATGGGCAGCGCCGGCAGCAGCAGGACGTTCAGGAGCTGGTGCCACAGGCCCGCCCCGATGTGGGCGAGGATGGTGGCGGGACCCTGTGCGAGGAAGTCGGCGGGTCCCGGCCGGTCGACGTAGGCGAAGACGTCGCTGTTGCGCGTGAACCACAGGTTGTCGGTCGCCTGTCCGGGGAACGGCGTGCCGAAGGTCTGGAGGTTGCGCAGCAGCCATGGCGCGACCGTGACGGCTCCCGCGACGACGGGCCAACCGAGGGCGCGCGCGAGCCAACGGCGACGCTGGGCCCCGCCGACCCGACGCGCCGCTGCCGCGAGCAACAGCAGGTAGGAGAGGCCCAGCCACAGGGCCTCCTGGCGGGCCAGCCAGGTCAGGCCGAGCAGCGCCCCGAGCAGGATCCCCCATCGGGCGGCCGCGGGTCGGGCGAGGGCCAGTGGCATGACGCAGGAGGCAGCCACCGCGAGGACGGTGAAGGCCGTGGTCGAGTCAGGCGCACCCACGGCCACCAGGAACGGCCCGAAGCAGGCAGCGACGAGGCCGCAGCCCCCGGCCACGATCGCCGCGCGCCGCCCCTGCAGGCCCTCCGATGTGGCGGCGTCGCGGGCCACGTACCAGGTGAGCGGCGCGAT
>DATHCS010000238.1:0-11240 GCA_035319405.1 Candidatus Dormiibacterota bacterium
AAGTGGAGCGGATCGCGGGCGAGCCGGTCACGGACGACGAGCTGCAGCGTGCGCACGCCCTGATCGAGTCGTCCGAGCTCGCCGCGCTGGGGCGCGTGGAGGAGGTCGCCGACCGGCTCGGCATGTACGCCACGCTGTTCGACCGGCCCGCGATGATCAACGAGCAGCTCGACCGCTACCTGGCCGTGGATGCCGAGGCGGTGCGTGCGGCCTGCGCGGAGGTCTTCGCCGCCGACAATCGCGCCGTCCTGGCCTACGTGCCCCGCGAGGGCGGCGACGCGGCGGGCGGGACGGCGGATGACGACGCGGCGGCGACCCCGTGACGGACCTCGCCTACCTGGCCACCCGGCCCCAGCCCGGCCCGCCCCGCGAGTACCACTTCCCGCGCTTCGAACGCGGTCGCCTGGACAACGGGCTGACCGTCATCAGCGCCCAGGTCAGCGGCCGTCCCCTGCTCGCGGCGGCCCTGCTGCTGCCCGGCGGAGCGGGCCATGAGCCGCGGACGCTGGCGGGCGTCACTTCGCTCACCGCGCGGGCGCTGTCGGAGGGGACGCGAGGGCGTGACGCGCTCGAGTTCATCGAGGCCACCGAGCGCCTCGGGGCGTCCATCGGGGCGAGCGCCGACTGGGAGAACCTGTCGCTGACCATGACCGTGCCCCGGGCGCGCCTGGAGCCGGCCCTCGCCCTGCTGGCCGAGATGCTGCAGGAGCCGGCCTTCCCAGAGCCCGAGGTCGAGCGGCTGCGCGCGCAGCGCCTCAACGACCTGCTCCAGGCTGCTGCCGAGCCGAGTCGCCGCGCCGACCGCGCCTTCATCGGCACGATCTACGCCCCCTCGTCGCCCTATGCGCGCCTGCTGGCCGGCGACGAGGAGACCGTGCCTCGCCTCGACCGGGCCGGCGTGGAGGCGCGCCATGCGCAGCACCTCGACCCGTCGCGCGCCACGCTGATCCTGGGCGGGGACCTGACGGGCCTCGATCCGCTGGCGCTCGCCGAGGCACATCTCGGTGCCTGGCGCGCGGACGGCGCCGCGATGGAAGCCGACCTGGCGCCGCTCGACGCCGCGCCCGCGGACGGCCGTCGCGTCCGGGTGCTCGATCGACCGGGCGCGCCGCAGTCGGAGCTGCGCATCGGCCACGTGGGGCTGCCGCGTCGCACCCCCGACTACCACGCCACGGTGGTCATGACCACCATGCTCGGCGGCCTCTTCAACTCGCGCCTGCAGCGCCTGCTGCGCGAGGATCGAGGCTACACGTACCACGTCAGCGCGGGCTTCGACTTCCGCCGCTCGGCGGGTCCCTTCACCGTGCGCACGGCGGTGCAGACCGAGGTCACTGCCCCGGCGGTGGGCGACGTGCTGGGGGTGCTGGAGGGCCTGTCTCGCGATCCGGTGGCGGCGGGCGAGCTGGGCGACGCGCGGGAGTTCCTGGTCGGCGTCTTCCCGCTGCGCTTCGAGAGCGCCGAGCAGGTGACCGGCGCCATCGCCGGGCTGGTGGCGCAGGGGCTGCCCGACGATGAGCTCGACCGCTACCGGCCGGCAGTGGCCGCGGTGTCCGGGGCGGACGTGCTGGCCGCAGCGAGCCACGTACGCCCGCGGGACGCGTCGGTGATCGTGGTGGGCGATGCAGAGCAGGTCGCCGGGCCGCTCGAGGCGGCGGGTCTCGGACCGGTGGAGATCGAGGCAGCGACAGCCTCTGCCGGCGAGGGCTAGGCCGGGCTCGACCATCGCGGCGGGGCGCTGAAACCTCTTCGCGGGCGGGCGCCTCTGAGGTAGTGACGGTCCCGAACCGGGGCCCACTCCACCACAGGGAGCCCAACCACCATGCAGCGCATCCAGGCCGACCGGCTGGCCCGCAGCGGGGCCGTCGCGTTGGTCATCCTCTTCCTCGTTGCCGGCGCCGCCTTCGCCGGCTCGGGCCTCCTAGGCCCGAACGACCCCAGCAACGCCGCCGACGCCACCACCCTGTCGACACAGGAGGCCGGGGGGAACCAGTCGGCCCCCGACGGCGACTGCACGGCCAGCGCCGCCTGTGCCTCCGGCGAGCCGACCGAACATCCGGAGGCCAGCCAGCACCCGGATGCGAGCCACCCCGAGCCTGCGGATGATCACGGCGCGACCACGGCCGCGCCGCACGAGAGCGAGCACCCCGAGGCGAGCCCCGACGATCACGGTGACCAGCACCATGTCGCCGCAGGCCACGATGCCGGCGATGACCATGGCGAGGGCGGCGAGCACGGCGGGGGCGACGATTAGGCCCGCGATGACGGCCCCATCGGACTGTGCGGGCAGGCACTGCGGTCGTCCATGCTGGACGCGTGGATGACCGCAGCCTGGTCGAGGCCGTCACCTCCGGCGACCGCGACGCCTTCCGGGCGATCGTGGAGCAGGAGGGCACGGCCGTCTTCCGCACCTGCTTCCGCATCCTCGGCCGCGTGGGCGACGCCGAGGATGCCGCCCAGGAGAGCTTCGTGATCGCCTACCGATCGCTGGGCACCTTCCGCGGGGACGGCAGCCTGGCAGGCTGGCTGGCCCGGATCGCGACGCGGCAGTCGCTCCGCCGGCTCGGCCAGCGCCACGACGCCGAGCCGTTGGACGTGCCTGGCACCCCGGGCGCGAACCTCGGCGCCGGCCCCGATCCGCTCGGCGAGGCCATCGCCGCCGAACGACAGCGGGCCGTGCGGCGGGCCGTGGCCGGTCTGCGGGAGCCGTACCGCGAGGTGGTGGCGCTCCGCTTCTTCGCGGAGCTGTCGCTCCAGGAGATCGCCGCGGCGACGGGGCGTCCGCTGGGCACCGTGAAGACGCACCTCCACCGGGGACTGGGCCGCCTGCGCGACGAGCTGGCCGGCGAGGCGCTGTCGTGAGCCGCGAACCCTTCGACCCGCGCGAGCTGGCGGACGGCCAGGCCCCGGTCGAGGGCGCCGGGGACGACGACCTGGCGACGGTCGCCCGCGAGCTCGAGGCCTTCGCTGCGGCCGAGTCGCCCCGGCCGTCGCCGGCCTTCACGGAGCACGTCCTGGCCGCGGTCGAGCACGAGCCGCTGCCGACGCCGCCGCGCACCTTCCTGGTGGCCCTGGCCATGCTGGATCCGAGGGCCGTCTGGCGGGCCCTCGGCGCGAACGTCCGCCTGGCCGCCGGCGGAAGCGGCTCCGGCACAGCCGGTCCGCCCCGCCTTGCGCTGCGCCTGCAGGCGGTGGCATTGCTGCTGGCGGTCGTGCTCATCGTGGCCGGCGGGGGCACGGCTGGTGCCGTCGGCGCGGCGGCATTCGTGCAGGCCATCGGCAACGTCCGGCCCGGCCCGACCCAGACGCTGCCCCCGACCGAGCCACCCAGCCTCCTCCCCACGACGACCCCGACGCACCATGACGAACCGTCCCCCGGTCACACGGAGACGGCCGAGCCGAGCGAGACCGCCGAGCCATCGGAGTCGGAGCATCCCGACGCCCATGAGACGCCGGAGCCATCGGAGTCGGAGCACCCCGAGGCGAGCGAGGACGATCACGGGGGCTCCGGCGGTGGGCCCTCCCCGTATCCGAGTAGCAGCGCGGATCCCTCGGACGATCACGGCGGGAACGACTGACCCGCCGACGCGCTAGGCTGGCCGCATGATCGTGGTCCTTGGGCGGCCCGCAATCTCGGCCGGCGGCGTGGGCGTCGCGTCGCGCCCCGACGGGCTCGTCGCGCGCATCGCGCTGGCGGCCGCGGCGACCGGCCGGGCCGTGGAGCTGGTCGGGACGATCGGCGACGACGGACGTGGCGACGAGCTCGCGGTCGCCTTTGGGCGAGCCGGCGTCGGTCACGCGGCACTGCTGCGCGTCGCGGGCGCCGTCACCCCGTCGCCCGACACGGTGGGGGAGGCGCTGCCGCGGCTCGACCCCGCCGACGTGGACCTCGGGCTGCGCTACGTGCCGGACTGTCGCGTGCTGGTGCTGGCCGAGCCGCTGGCGCCCGCCGCCACAGCCGTCGCCCTCGACGCCGCGGCTTATCACGACGCGGCCGTTGTCGCCATCAGTGGATCCGATGGGGCGATCGATCCGGCGCTGGCGGCCGCCGCAACCGTGCTCAGCCCGCCCGCGGACGCGGAATCGCCGTTCGCGGAGCTGGTCGGCCGCTACGCGGCGGACCTCGACGCCGGCGCCGCTCCGGGCCCGGCCTTCGCCGCGGCAGCGCGCGCGGCCGGCTGGGAGGCCGCCATGGGCGAGGCCGGGGAGGCGCCGATCTGAGCGAGCCGGCCAGGCCGGCCGCCCAGCCGCTCGTCGTCTACGGTGAGCGCTCGCTCGATTACGACTTCGGGCCTGGGCACCCACTGACGCCGCGCCGGTTCGGGCCTGCTATCGACCTGCTCCGGGCCATCGGCGCGTCCCGCTTCCTGGAGCCCGAGCCGGCCTCGCGGGAGGAGCTGGAGCGGCTGCACCAGCCGGGCTACGTGGACGCCGTGATGCGCTTCTCGGCCGACCCCGGCCTGCCGCCCGCGCGCGGGATCGGCCCGGGCGACTGCCCGGCCTTCGCGGGCATGCACGAGGCTTCCGCGGCCGTCGCCGGCGGTTCGCTGGCGGCGATGCGGGGGATCCTGGCGGGCGAGCTGCCACACGCGTTCCATCCCGGCGGCGGGCTCCACCATGCCATGGCCGGCCACGCCTCCGGCTTCTGCATCTACAACGACGTGGCGCTCGCGATCGCCATGGCCCGCGACGCGGGCGAGCGAGTCCTCTACGTGGACCTCGACGTGCACCACGGCGACGGCGTCGAGGCGCTCTTCTGGGACGAGCCGGACGTGGTCACCTTCTCGATCCACGAGTCGGGGCTGACCCTCTTCCCCGGCACCGGCTTCGTCGAGGAGCGCGGGGCGCCGCACGCGCGCGGCACGGCGGTGAACCTGCCACTGCTCGCCGGCACCGGCGACGCCAGCTGGGTGGCGGCCGTCGAACGCATCGTGCCCGCGCTGGCCGACGCCTTCGGTCCGACGCTCCTGGTCACGCAGCACGGCTGCGACTCGCACGCCTTCGACCCGCTGGCGCACCTGCGGCTCACGACGGCGGCCTACCGGCGGGCGACCGCGTTGCTCGACGAGGTCGCCCATCGCTACGCGGGCGGGCGCTGGCTGGCCACGGGCGGAGGCGGCTACGATGCCTACCGGGTGGTCCCCCGCTCGTGGGCCCTGGTCTGGCTGGCACAGGCGCACCTCGAGCTACCGCTGCAGACGCCCGAGCCGTGGCGCGAACGCTGGGCCGCCGAGGCCGCCACGCACGATCAGGGGCCGCCGCCGCAGGCGCTGCTGGATGCCGCGGGCACCGTCGGGCCGGAGCCGGAGTCGATCGCCGCCTCGAACCGGCGCCACGCCGAAGCCGCGCTCAGCGGGGCCCTGCGGCACCTGCACGGCGGCTTCGAGTAGCGGGCTGGGTGGCCTCTCGGGGCGACCGAGAAGGCCCGCCGGACCGGTCCGCGCGGCCCCTCCAGGGGCGGCCCGCGGTCCCGCGAATCCGGGCCGATTGGCCCGTCGGGACACTTGCGCATATGCGTTACGGTCCGGGACGAACGGAGAACGACACCGACCGGTCGGAAGGGACAAAGGCTCGATCGGAGGGCGCTGAGAGTCGTTCCAAGGAGGTTCTTCACGATGGTAGTCGACCGATTCCAGCAGTGGGGCGTTGCGCTCCTGCGGATCGTGGTGGGCATCATCTTCCTGTGGGCCGGCACGGAGAAGGTCATGAACGGCGGCCCCAACGGCTGGACGGCAGCCGGCTTCCTGGGCCACGCCACCGGCGGCACCCTGAGCTGGCCGTTCATCACGGGAACGCCGGCCGAGGGCGCGATCTACAACCCCACCCACGACTTCTGGGTCAACCTCTCGCAGAACGCAACGGCCATGAGCGCGATCAACAGCCTGGTGGTGGCCGGCGAGGTGTGCATCGGGATCGCCCTGATCCTGGGCATCTTCACCCGCTGGACGGCGATCTGCGGCGTGCTGATGATGCTGCTCTTCTTCGTGGCCGCCTGGGACTTCACGAACGGCATCGTCAACGAGCACCTGACGTACGCCGTCGTGGTCTTCTTCCTGGGCTACATCGGGGCCGGCAACTACATCGGCGTCGACGGCTGGCTGCGGCAGCAGAGCTGGTTCCGCGAGCACCCCGCCGTCACGACCTACTTGCTCTCGGGCTTCCCGAAGCAGGCAGGGGCAGGCTCGCAGCCGACGCCGGCATAAGCACCTCGTCCGTGGACCGGAGCCGGCCCGCCCCTGAGGGGCGGGCCGGTCTTCGTTCGTCGCCGGGACCGCGCGGCCTCGGCCATCTAGAACATCTGTTCACCGAGCGTAGCGGCGCCTATACTGGGCGCCCGTGCCCAGCCGCCGACCCCATTCCCGAGCCTCATCCGTCGATCCGCTGAGCGCCTTCGGGCCCGCGACGCAGGACTGGTTCCGCGCCGCGTTCGGGGCGCCGACGCCGGCGCAGGCACGAGGCTGGCCGGCCATCGCCGCCGGCGAGCACACCCTCATCTGCGCGCCGACCGGCTCGGGCAAGACGCTGGCCGCCTTCCTGTGGTGCCTCGACCGCCTGGCCGCCGAGACCGAGCCGTCCGAGCCAGGGCGCGCCTTGCGGGTGCTCTACGTGTCGCCGCTCAAGGCGCTGGTGCACGACGTGGAGCGGAACCTGCGGTCGCCGCTACAGGGCCTGGCGCTTGCGGCGCAGGCACGCGGCGAGCCCGCCCCCCGCATCAGCGTGGCGATGCGCACGGGTGACACGCCGGCCGAGGAGCGCCGCCGCTTCGGGGCCCACCCGCCAGACATCCTCGTCACGACCCCCGAGTCGCTCTACCTGCTGCTGACATCCCAGGCGCGGGAGGCCCTGCGCACCGTGCGCTGGCTGATCGTGGACGAGATCCACGCCCTGGCGGGGACGAAGCGCGGGGCCCATCTCGCGCTCTCCCTGGAGCGCCTTGAGGCGCTGGCCGAGCGACCCCCCCAGCGGATCGGCCTGTCTGCCACTCAGCGGCCGCTCGAGACGGTGGCGGCCTACCTCGGCGGGCGGACCCAGGGCGGGGAGGCGGGCTCCCCGGCGCCTGGCCCGCCGCGCGCGGTGACCATCGTCGACGCCGGGGTGCGCAAGGCGCTCGAGCTGCAGGTGGTCGTGCCGGTCGAGGACATGGGCCGACTCGGCGAGCCGATCCCCCTGGACGAGGCGCCCGGCGGTCCGGCGGCCGGCCCCGAGGCGCGTACCAGCATCTGGCCCGCCATCCATCCGCGCCTGCTGGAGCTCATCCGGGCGCATCGCAGCACCATCGTCTTCGTCAACAGCCGGCGGCTGGCGGAGCGGCTCGCTCAGCGCCTCAACGAGCTGGCCGGCGAGGAGCTCGTGCGGGCGCACCACGGCTCCCTCTCGCGCGAGCAGCGCCTGGCCATCGAGGAGGCGCTCAAGTCGGGGCGCCTGCCGGCGCTCATCGCCACCAGCTCGCTCGAGCTCGGCATCGACATGGGCGCGGTGGACCTGGTGGTGCAGGTCGAATCGCCGCTCTCGGTGGCCCGCGGGCTGCAGCGCATCGGGCGTGCCGGCCACCAGGTGGATGAGCCCAGTCGCGGCGTGATCTTCCCCAAGTACCGCGGGGACCTGCTCGAGGTCGCGGTCGTCACGAAGGCGATGCACGAGGGCGCCATCGAATCGACCGTGCTGCCGCGCAACCCCCTCGACGTGCTGGCGCAGCAGCTGGTGGCCACGGCCGCGGATCGGGCCTGGCCCGTCGACGAGCTGTATGGCCTGGTGCGCCGTGCCGAGAACTTCGCGGAGCTGGGACGCGACGCCTTCGAGGCCACCCTCGGCATGCTCGCCGGCCAGTACCCCGCCGACGAGTTCGCCGAGCTGCGCCCGCGGCTGGTCTGGGACCGAGTCGCGGGCACCGTCCACAGCCGGCGCGACGCCCGGACCGTCGCCCTCACCTCGGGCGGCACGATCCCCGATCGCGGCTACTTCGGCGTCTTCCTCGAGGCGGACGGCGACGGGGCGCCGACCCGCGCGCGGTCCGGCCGGGAGGCGGGCGGGCGACGCGTCGGGGAGCTCGACGAGGAGATGGTCTACGAGGCCCGCGCGGGCGAGGTCATCCTGCTGGGCGCCTCGGCCTGGCGCATCGAGCGCATCACCCATGATCGGGTGCTGGTGAGCCCGGCTCCCGGCGAGCCCGGCAAGATCCCCTTCTGGAAGGGCGACGGGGTCGGGCGCCCGGTCGAGCTGGGACGGGCCCTGGGAGCCTTCACCCGCCGGATGGGCGAGGCAGCCGGCGGCACCGAGCGGGCGCGCGAAGCGGCGATGGGCGTGCTGGCGCGCGAGCACGACCTCGACCCGCTCGCGGCTCGCAACCTGCTCGATTACCTGGCCGAAGAGCAGGGCGCCACGGGGGCCCTGCCCACGGACCGCACGATCGTGCTGCAGCGCTTCCGCGACGAGCTTGGCGACTGGCGCATCTGCCTGCTCTCGCCCTTCGGGGCACGTGTCCACGCACCGTGGGCGCTGGCGATCGAAGCGCGCCTGCGCGAGCAGCTCGGCCTGGAGATCCAGCCGCTCTGGTCCGATGACGGGATCGTGCTGCGGCTGCCGGCGACCGACGAGGGCGGCGCCTCCCTGGACGCCCTGGCGGGGCAGATCGGCGCTGCGGACAGCGGGGATCCCGGCGCGGCCAGCGAGGCGCTGCAGCCTGGGGAGGCGCCTGGCCCGCTCGACCTCTCCGGCCGGAGCGGCGCGATGGCGGCCGAGGCCGCCGTGCGCATCGCCGCCGACGACGTCGAAGAGCTCGTGGTGGGCGTGCTGGGCGGATCGGCGCTCTTCGCCTCGCGCTTCCGCGAGAACGCCGCACGGGCACTCCTGCTGCCGCGCCGCCACCCGGGCGCCCGGCAGCCGCTGTGGCAGTCGCGCCAGCGGGCCGCGCAGCTGCTGGGCGTCGCCAGCCGCTACGGGAGCTTCCCGATCATCCTGGAGACCTACCGCGAGTGCCTGCAGGACGTCTTCGACCTGCCCGCCCTCCGGGAGATCCTGGCCGGGCTGGAGCGGCGGGACATCCGCCTCGTGAGCGTCGAGCTGCAGCGCGCCTCGCCGTTCGCCAGCTCGCTCCTCTTCGACTACATCGCGGCCTACATGTACGAAGGCGACGCGCCGCTGGCCGACCGGCGCGCGCAGGCGCTGGCTCTCGACCGGGACCTGTTGCGCGAGCTGCTGGGGGCCGATGAGCTTCGCGAGCTGCTCGATCCGGCCGCTCTCGCCGACCTGGAGCTGGAACTGCAGTGCCTCACGGAGGAGCGCGCCGCTGGCTCTGTCGACCAGGTCCACGACCTCCTGCGGCGCCTCGGCGATCTCACCGATGGCGAGGTCGCCGCCCGGGTCCGGGGCGCGGACACCCGAGCGCGGGAGCGTGCAGCCGGAGAGTGGCTGGAGGCCCTCGCAGCCGATCGCCGGGCGATCCGGATCCGCATCGCCGGGGAGCGGCGCTGGATCGCCGCCGAGGAAGCGGCCCGGTACCGGGACGCGGTCGGCGCGGCGCTGCCCGTCGGCCTCCCGGAAGCGTTCCTTGCCCCGGGTCGTGACCCACTCGCGGCGCTGCTGGCGCGCTACGCACGCCGCCACGGGCCGTTCCTCAGCGAGGGGCCGGCACGGCGCTGGGGCCTCCCGGTGGGTGCCGTCGAGCCGGTCCTCGACGGGCTGCTCGCCGGCGGCACGATCCTGCGCGGCGAGTTCCGGCCGGGCGGCAGCGAGCGCGAGTGGTGCGACCCGGAGGTCCTGCGGTCCCTCCGTCGCCGGTCGCTGGCTCGACTTCGTCGCGAGGTCGAACCGGTCGAACCTGCGGCCCTGGCGCGGTTCCTGCCGGCCTGGCAGGGTGTCGGCGGCGCCCCCGGCGGCCTCGACCGGTTGGCCGAGGTCGTGGCCCAGCTGGAGGGCCTGGCGCTGCCGGCCAGCGTGCTCGAACGCGACGTGCTGCCGGCCAGGGTCCGCGGCTACGTGCCGCGCCTCCTCGACGAGCTGGGGGCGGCCGGCGAGGTGCTGTGGGTGGGGCAGGGGAGCCTCGGCCGCGACGACGGCCGGGTGGCCCTCTACCGACCCGACCGGCTGGCCCTGCTGCTGCCCGCAGGGACCACCGCCGACGCGCCCGCCGAAGGCTGGCTGCACGAGACCCTGCGCGAGCACCTGGCCCGGCGAGGTGCCTCGTTCTACCGTGACCTCCTCGCCGCCGCGGCCGTGGCCGCGCGGGCGCGCGATACGCGGTCGCCGACGCAGCGGGAGCTGCTCGACGCGCTCTGGGACCTCGTCTGGGCGGGGCTCGTGACCAACGACACCTTCGCGCCGCTGCGCGCCCTGCGCTGGAAGCGGACGGCCCGTGAGCCGGCTCGCCCGCGGCCGGGCTCCGCTGGCCGGCTGGGACCGCCGGAGGCCAGCGGCCGCTGGTCGCTCGTCGCCGATGCGCTCGCCACGGCCGTGGCCCTGGCGGGGCGCGAGCCCACGGCGACCGATCGGGGCCACGCGTTGGCGATGCGACTGCTGGAGCGTCAGGGGGTGGTCACCCGCGAGAGCGTGGCCGGCGAAGGCGTGGCCGGAGGGTTCGGGGCGGTCTATCCGGTGCTGCGCGAGCTCGAGGAGCACGGCCGCGTCCGCCGTGGGTACTTCGTCGAGGGCCTGGGTGGTGCGCAGTTCGCGCTGCCCGGTGCGGTGGACCGCATGCGCGCCGGCCGCGTCGAGTCCGGCACGTCGGGCCAGGAGGCGCCCGTGGCGCAGGTGCTTGCGGCGACGGACCCGGCGAACCCGTATGGAGCGGCGCTGGCCTGGCCGGCGTACGGCACGGCTGACTCCCGGACCCCGACCCGTGCAGCAGGGGCCTACGTGGTCTCCTGCGGCGGCGAGGCGGTCCTCTACCTGGAACGCGGCGGGCGCAGCCTGCAGACCTTCCCCGCGGCCGCGCTGCCGGCCGTGGGCGAGGCGGCCCTTGCCGCGCTGGTGACGCTCGTCGCCGACGGCCGCCTGCGCGGCATCGAACTGCGCCACGTGGACGGTCAGCGCATCGAGGGGTCCGCATGGCAGGATCGCCTCACCGCGGCCGGCTTCCGTCCCGGGTATCGGGGCTGGGCGCTGCGCCCGGCGACCCGCTGATCGGCTCCGGCAGCTCGCGGCGGTGCGCGAAGGCGGGGCTATCATCGGGGCATGTGCGAGCTGTTCGTGGTCCGGGCCGCGGAGCCCTTCGCGCTGGCGGACGTGTGGGACCTCGCCGAGCGCAT
>DATHCS010000239.1:0-2404 GCA_035319405.1 Candidatus Dormiibacterota bacterium
CGCGAGGAATCCGCCGAGGCCGTGGCGCGCATCCGCGACAAGCTGGACGCCAAGGGCTGCGACGTGCCCCTGATCGGCGACTTCCATTTCAACGGCCACAAGCTGCTATCGAACTACCCGGAGTGCGCGCAGGCGCTCGCGAAGTACCGCATCAATCCCGGTAACGTCGGCCGCGGCCGGCATCACGATCCGCAGTTCGCGGTGATGATCGAGCGCGCCATCGACTACGGCAAGCCGGTGCGCATCGGCGTGAACTGGGGCAGCCTCGACCAGGACCTGCTCGCGGAATTGATGGACGAGAACGCGCGCTCGGTGAGCCCGCAGGACCCCTCGCACGTGATGCGCGAAGCGCTGGTCACCTCCGCGCTGCGCAGCGCGCAGCTGGCCGAAGCGCTGGGGTTGCCGGGCGACCGCATCGTGCTCGCCTGCAAGGTGAGCAACGTGCAGGACCTGATCGCCGTGTACACGGAGCTCGCGTCGCGCTGCGACTACCCGCTGCACCTCGGGCTGACCGAGGCGGGCATGGGCCTCAAGGGCGTGGTGGCCTCCACGGCCGGGCTGGCGATCCTGCTCCACGAGGGCATCGGCGACACGATTCGCGTCTCTTTGACCCCGGAGCCGGGCGCGGACCGCGCCGAGGAGGTCCGCGTGGCGCAGCAGGTGCTGCAGAGCCTCGGGCTGCGCTCGTTCCTGCCGCAGGTGTCGGCCTGTCCCGGTTGCGGCCGAACGACGAGCACCTTCTTCCAGGAGATGGCGCAGCAGATCCAGGACTACCTGCGCCAGCAGATGCCGACCTGGAAGGCACGCTATCCGGGCGTCGAGGAGCTCCGCGTGGCGGTCATGGGCTGCGTCGTCAACGGGCCGGGCGAGTCCAAGCACGCCGACATCGGCATCAGCCTGCCGGGCACCTTCGAGGAGCCGGTGGCGCCCGTCTTCGTCGACGGCCAGCTGCGCACGACCCTGCGGGGCGAGGGACTGGTGGGCGAGTTCCGCGCGATCCTCGACGAATACGTCGAGCGGCGCTACGGGGGCCGCCCGTCGGGCTAGGCCGCGCGGCGGCGCCGGTCATGGCCGCCGCACCGCGCAGCAGTCGCGCGCTACCATTCGGGTCCCAGAACGTTCCCAGCGGCGACGACGCGGGCTCCTCGGCCCTGCCTGCGCTCGGCACGCCCGGCACCGGAGGACAGGTGGCCAAGCCCGGCTTCGTCAGCACCATCGCGCGCCAGTCAGACGACTTCCCCGGCTGGTACAACGACGTGGTCCTCAAGGCCGAGCTGGCCGACTACTCCCCGGTGCGCGGCTGCATGATCATCCGGCCCTATGGCTACGCCATCTGGGAGTCGATGCGCGACGAGCTGGACCGACACATCAAGGCCACCGGCCACGACAACGTCTACTTCCCGCTCTTCGTGCCGCGGTCGCTGCTGGAGAAGGAAGCCGAGCACGTCGAGGGCTTCAACCCGCAGGTCGCCTGGGTCACGCACGCGGGCGGCGAGCCGCTCGCCGAGTGGCTGGCCATCCGGCCCACCAGCGAGGCCATCATCGCCGACTCGGTGAAGGACTGGATCCAGTCCTATCGCGACCTGCCGGTGCTGATGAACCTGTGGAACAACGTGGTGCGCTGGGAGCTGCGCACGCGGCTCTTCCTGCGCACGGCCGAGTTCCTGTGGCAGGAGGCCCATACGTTCCATGCCACCGAAGCGGAGGCCGCCGCGGAGGTGGCCACGGGCCTGGAGTGCTATCGCGCCGTGGCCGAGGACTGGCTGGCCATCCCGGTCGTGCGGGGCGCCAAGAGCCCCGCCGAGACGTTCCCCGGTGCGATCTACACCCACGCCATCGAGGCGATGATGCGCGATCGCCGTGCCCTGCAGGCGGGCACCAGCCACATGCTCGGGCAGAATTTCGCCCGCGCCGCCAAGATTGAATTCCTCGACCGGGACAACCAGCGCCGCCATCCGTGGGGCACGTCGTGGGGCTTCTCCACGCGCATGGTGGGGGCCACGATCATGGCCCACGGCGACGACGCGGGCCTGGTGCTGCCGCCCAACGTCGCGCCTCTGCAGCTGGTCGTCGTGCCGATCTTCCGCACCGAGGACGAACGCCGCTCGGTGGCCGCAGCCCTCGAGCCCCTCGAGCGGTCCCTGCAGGACGTCGCGACCGCCTCGGGACGCCTGCGCTGTCGGGTCGACTGGCGCGAGGAGTCGCCCGGCTTCAAGTACAACCACTGGGAGCTGCGCGGCGTGCCGTTCCGCCTCGAGGTGGGCCCGCGCGACGTGGCTGCCGGCCAGGGGGTGCTCGTGCGGCGCGTCGATCGGCACAAGGAGAGCGTGCCCCTCGATGCCCTGGCGGCCATGCTGCCGGAGCGGCTCGCGGCCTACCAGCAAGCCCTGTTCCAGCGCGCCCT
>DATHCS010000240.1:0-2180 GCA_035319405.1 Candidatus Dormiibacterota bacterium
CGCCAGCCCGGGCTCGCCGCCGCTCACGCGGCTCCTCGCCGCAGCAGCCGTCCCGCGTGCGCACCGGTCTCACGGCCTCCTTCCAGGGCGAGGACGCCGTTGACGATGACCGCGTCGATGCCGGCGGCGAGGCGATGGGGATCCGCTTCGGTGGCCCGGTCGGACACGGTCGCCGGATCGAAGACCACGAGGTCGGCCGCCCAGCCCTGGCGAACCTCGCCGCGATCACGCAGGCCGAGCCGCCCGGCCGGCAGCGAGGTCATCTTCCTGACGGCGCGCTCCATCGACAGGAGGCCCCGCTCGCGCACGTACCGCCCCAGCACGCGTGGGAACGCGCCGTACGCGCGCGGGTGGACGCGGCCCGCCCCGAGGAGCGGGTGGCCCGGTCGGAGACCGGCCGCATCGGTGCAGACGGCCACCTGATCCGAGGCGAGGATGGCCTCCACATCGGGCTCGGCCATGCATTCCACGGCGATGCCGACGTCGAGGCGCTCCTCGACGAGCAGCTGGCAGGCCACCTCGATCGGCGGCACGTGGCAGTCGTCGGCCAGCTCCGCGAAGGAGCGGCCCTGCCAGTCGCGGTGGCCCGCGGCCTCGGTGACGCGGATGGCGCTCCAGCCCGGGTCCCCGGCCACGTTCTCCCAGCCGTCGTGTCGCGTGGCGATCGATGCTGCCAGCTCCTGGCGCACCGCCGGTCGCTTCAGGGCCTCGACGACCGTATCGGGCGAGAGCGCCAGCAGTTCGGGGGTCAGGATCGTCGCCAGCGAGGTCGCTGCCGCCGTGTAGGGGTACTGGTCGGCGGCTACGTCCAGGCCCAGGCGGCGGGCCTCGTCGAGGAAGCGCAGCGCCTCGGGCGCCTGGCCCCACACGGCGCGCGCACCCGCCTTCAGGTGGGAGACCTGCAGCCTCGCGGGCAGGCCCTCGCCCCAGGCCACCGCGACGGCCTCGGCGAGGCCGTCGAAGAGGCCCGCCGATTCGTCGCGCATGTGGGTGGCGTACAGCGCACCTCGGCGCGCCACCGGCTCGACCACCGCGGCCAGCTCCTCGTACGCGGCGTGGATCCCGGGCGCGTAGATGAGGCCGCTGGAGAGCCCGAAGGCGCCCGCGTCGAGCCCCTCTTCGACGGCGCGCACCATGGCCGCCAGCTCAGCCGCCTGCGGTGTCCGCGCGTCCGCCCCCAGGATCGAAGCGCGGATCGTACCGTGACCCGCCAGGAAGGCCACGTTCGGCCCCAGCTCGAGGCGTCCCACCTGGTCGAGGAAGCCCCGTAGGTCCGCCCATGTCGGCTCGACCGCCCGCCCAGCCGTGAGGCCCAGGCCGAGCAGCTCGCGTCCCGCCGGCGTCACCGGCGCCAGGCCGTCCCCGCAATTGCCCGAGACCTGGCTCGTGATGCCCTGGGCCAGCAGGCTCACCAGCTGGCCGTCGATCAAGGCGCTGGCGTCGGAGTGGCCGTGCACGTCGATGAAGCCCGGGCAGACGATCCGCCCGTCTGCTTCGACGATCCGGGCGACCGAACCGGCTTCGATCCCGGACAGATCGCCGACCGCCGCGACCCGGCCATCCGCGACGACCACGTCTGCGCGCCGCGCGGGCGCGCCACTGCCGTCGACCAGCGTCCCGCCCCGGACGAGCAGTGCGAACTGCGGCATCGCGCGGATGGTGCCACACGCTTGCCCGTCGCAGGCCCCCGGCAAGCAGGCGCGGGCCGGGGGCGACGCGTGGCGCGCTATACTTCCGCCTCCGGAACGGGGCTATAGCTCAGCTGGGAGAGCGTCTGCATGGCATGCAGAAGGTCCGGGGTTCGAATCCCCGTAGCTCCACCATCCCCTGGCGCCTGACTACACTGATACACCCATGCCCACCGAACGAACCCGCATGACCCCGTACCAGCCGACCGAGATCGAGCCCCGCTGGCAACAGCGCTGGGACGAACTGGGCCTGTACCGCACGGACCTGCGGGACGCCAGCCGACCGCCGTACTACCTGCTCACGATGTACGACTACCCGTCGGGCGACCTGCACATCGGGCACTGGTACGTGAAGACGCCGACCGATGCGCTCGGCCGCTTCCGCCGGATGCAGGGCCGCAACGTGTTCTTCCCCGTCGGCTTCGATGCCTTCGGACTGCCCGCCGAGAACGCCGCCATGAAGTACGGCGTGCATCCGCGCACGTGGACGCT
>DATHCS010000241.1:0-2276 GCA_035319405.1 Candidatus Dormiibacterota bacterium
GGCAGGGCCCGCCGCACGTCGCCTTCGTGCGTCCGGATCCGATCCGGCGGCAGGCCCGCCTCAGTGGCCTTGTCGCGGATCGAGACCAGCCCGGCTCCGGCGTAGTCGAGCGCCGTCACCCGCAAGCCGGCTGCGGCGAAGAAGAGCGTGTCGCGGCCCTGCCCGGGGCCGAGCTCGAGGAGCTCCGCGGCACCTGCTGCGTGGAAGCGTTCGAGCGCGCGGACCGCGGGCTCGCTCGGCTCGGCGCCGAGGAAGTCGGACCGTCGGGCAAAGGTGGCCGCCCAGTGGTCACGCTGGCCGTCGAGCGTGCTGGGATCAGGACGTGTCGATGCCGCGGCGTCCCGGGACTCGGCCATGCCCGGGATGGTACGGCTTGCCCGCGGGATCAGGCGGTCGTCGAGCCCTCGCCGACGCCGCTGCGAGAGGCCGTGTCCTCGCCCAGATGCTCGTAGCCCTTCCAGCGGTAGATCAGCGTCGAGATGCCCCAGCTGGCGATGAAGACCGCGACGATGGCCAGGCCGATCATCCCGAAGTCGAGGCCGTCGATCCAGTCGAAGAGGGGCCCGCTGAGGCCGAGGCGCTCGCCGACGAGGCTGAGCACCTCGAGCCCGCCGATGCCGAAGGCGATGATCACCGAGACCAGCGTGATGTTGAGGTTGTAGTAGAGCTTGCGGATGGGCTTCACGTAGGCCCAGCCGTAGGCGCCCAGCATCAGCACGCCGTCGGTCGTGTCCACGAGCGACATCCCCGCCGCGAAGATGAGCGGCAGCAGCAGGATGTAGACGGGCGGCAGGCCGCTCGCGCCACTGGTCGCGGCGAGGCCCAGGAGCGCCACCTCACTGGCCGTGTCGAACCCAAGCCCGAAGAGCACGCCCAGCGGGTACATGTGCCAGCTGCGGCGCACCAGCCGCAGGGCCGGGCGCAGCAGACGCGCCAGCAGGCCGCGGTTGGCCAGGAACTCCTCGAGGGTCTCCTCGTCGTAGGTGCCGCCCGCCGCCACGCGCCGGAACATGCGGTAGATGTCGATCAGCACGATCAGGTTGATCGTCCCGATGAGCAGCAGGAAGAGCGCCGAGACGCTCGTGCCGATCAGCCCGCCGATGTCCTGAAAGGCCGGCAGGTCGCTGATGAACGCGGCCGAGAGAGCGAGCAGGCAGGCCATGGCGAAGACGATCGTGGAGTGACCGAGCGAGAAGAAGAGCCCGACGCCGACGGGCCGCTGGCCGTCCTGCATCAGCTTGCGGGTGGCGTTGTCGATGGCTGCGATGTGGTCGGCGTCCACGGCGTGCCGCAGCCCGAGGGAGTAGGCCAGCACGGCCGTCGGGAGCAGGATGGCGTACTGCGTCGAGACCAGCAGCGTGGCCCCCCAGGCCAGCCCGTTGAAGGCGATCAGGAAGGCGTAGACGCCCACGATGCGCCGGCGCAGGGCGCTGGGTGAGCGGAGGATGCTGGCGAGCTGCGAGGTCATCCGACTCCTTGCCTTCGGGAGCCACAGGGTAGCCGCCCCGCCCCGTTGATGCAAGGCGTTGCATTAGCGTGAGCGGTCCCGGAGTCGACGCCGGGCGGAGGCGTACGGTCCCCGTCAGCGCCGTCCTCAGTTCGACTGGCTGGGCAGCGGTGCGTCCTCGAGGCGGGTGGCCACGCGCTGGCCGTCCTCTAAGTGGTAGGTCACCACAATGGGGATGAGCGAGGTGAGATGCGCCCGCAGGTGGACGGCCGGAAAGGCCGGCGCGTCGCTCTCGAGCGGACCGATACGGTACTGCGTCAGGCCTCCGTCCTCGGCGCGCAGGGTGAAGCCGGAGATGTCGACCGCTGAGGTCGAGTCCACCTGCACCACGATCCCGGTGGCGGTGGGCTGGCGCCCGATGCCGAAAGTCTGGGCGACCAGCAGGCCCAGGGCGACCAGCACCACGATCAGTGCCGCGCCGGCGACGATGCCCTTGACGGGCACGCTCATGGCGAGGCGCCGCTCGACGCGGGCGCTGAGCCCGACGGCACGGCGGTAGGGGACGCGGAGCCACCCGAGGCAGCTGGCGTCGGGGTCGGTCCCGCGACCGTTGCCTTGCCCGTGTTGATCGCGCGCAGGAAGTTCACCAGGTCCCAGATCTGCGTGTCGCTCAGCGTGCCACTCCAGGCGGGCATGCCGCCCGGCAGTCCGCCCGAGATCCAGGTGTAGACGTCGCCGTCCGTGTGCTGGTTGATGTGGCCGGAGAGCAGGTCGGCCGGCGCGATCGAGGTCGTGCCGGCGTCCGGCCCCCCGCCCCGCGCCGAGACAC
>DATHCS010000242.1:0-2294 GCA_035319405.1 Candidatus Dormiibacterota bacterium
AGGCCGAGCTGGCGCAGGCAGGCGAGCGCCTGGGCGGCGAACGCCTCGTTGATCTCGATGAGGTCGAAGGCCTCGAGCGGGAGCTCGATGCGGTCGAGCAGACGCCGGACCCCGACGACGGGCGCGAGGAACAACCACTTCGGCTCGACCTCGGCCTGGGCGTAGCCCACGATCCGCGCGAGCGGCTCGAGGCCGAGCCGCTCCACGGCGCGCTCGCTCGCCACGACCGTGGCGGCGGCCCCGTCCGTGATCCCCGGCGCGTTCCCGGCCGTCACCGTGCCGATGAGCGCCTCGCGCCGATCTTCCCCGTGCGGGAGCTCGAACGCGGGCTTGAGCCGCGCGAGGGCCTCCATCGAGGTGTCGCGCCGCGGCCCCTCGTCCACGGTGACGACGAACGGCTGGCCCTTGGCGTCGCGGACCGTCACGGGCGCGATCTCGGCATCGAACCGGCCGCTATCGATCGCGGCGATCGCCTTCTGGTGGCTGGCCAGGGCGAAGGCGTCCTGGTCGTCGCGCGTGACGCCGTCCTTGATCGCGACCCGCTCGGCGTGTGTGCCCATGTGGCAGTCCTCGATGGCGCACCACAGGCCGTCGTGGACGGTCGCATCGATGAGCTCGCCGTTGCCGAGGCGAAGGCCGAAGCGCACGCCCGGTACGAGGTGCGGCGCCTGGTTCATGGACTCCATGCCACCAGCGACGAGGATCTCGGCGTCGCCCGCCCGGATCTGCGCGGCCGCGAGCATGATCGCCTTGAGGCCCGAGCCACAGACCCGATTGATCGTCGTCGCGCTGGTGCCATCCGGGAGGCCGGCGCGCAGCAGGGCCTGTCGTGCTGGCGCCTGCCCCACGCCGGCCTGGAGCACCTGGCCCATCAGGACCTCGTCGATGCTCGCGGTCGCGGGCTCCAGCCCGGCGCGCTCCACAGCGGCACGGATGGCCACTCCGCCGAGCTCCACGGCGGGCGTGCCGCTCAGCGCGCCGCCGAACTTGCCGATCGGCGTGCGCGCGGCGCTGACGATGAAGACGTCCCCGTCGGGCTGGTCGTGCATGCGCCTGAGTCTACCTGCGACGAGGGTCTTCGCCCCTCAGGCCCGCTTGAGGACCTCGTCGGCCACGATCAGGCGGTGGATCTGGTTCGTGCCCTCGTAGATCTGGGCGCCCTTGGCGTCGCGCATGAGGCGCTCGATCCCCGTCTCACGCGAATATCCGCTCCCGCCGAACAGCTGGACCGCGTCGGTGGCGACGCGCATCGCCGTGTCCGAGGCGGTCCACTTGGCCAGCGACGAGACCTCGGCCAGCGGTTCGCCGCGGTCCTTGGCGCGCGCCGCGTCCCGCGTCAGGGCCCGTGCCGCGGCCACGTCCCGGGCCATCTCGGCGAGCATGAACCGCACCCCCTGCTGGTCGGTGAGTGGCCCGCCGAACGCCTGGCGCTCCGAGACGTAGCGTGCTGCCGCCTCCAGGGCGGCCCGGGCGATGCCGACGCAGCCGGCCGCGATCGAGATCCGGCCCTCGCCGAGCGCCGAGAGCGCGATGCGGTATCCCTCGCCCTCCGCGCCAAGACGGTTCGCCACGGGGACCTCGCACCCATCGAAGACGAGCTCCGCGGTCGGGCACGACCGGATGCCCATCTTCTTCTCGTGTGCGCCGGGGCGGAATCCGGGCATCCCGCGCTCGACGAGGAACGCGGTGATCGCGCTCGGGCCGGCACCCGGGTCGAGCGACGCGAACACCAGATATCGGTCCGCCTCGGGGGCGTTCGAGATCCAGATCTTCGTGCCGGTCAATCGGTAGGCGGTCGGTGCATCCGCCGGCCCCACACGCTCGGCCCGCGTGCGGATCGCGGCCGCGTCACTCCCCGCGTGCGGCTCGGTCAGCGCGAACGCGCCCAGGGCCTCGCCCGCGAGCATCGCCGGCAGCCAGCGAGCCCGCTGCTCGTCGCTGCCCCAGGTCACGACCGGGTACTGGCTCAGGATGTGGACCGACAGCGTCACGGCCGTCGCCATGTCGGCCGCGCCGAGCTCCTCCATCACCAGCGTCCAGCCGAGATACGAGAATCCGGCTCCGCCGGCGGCTTCGGGGATCGGGGCGGCGGTCAGGCCCAACGCACCCATGCGCTCGAAGATCGTGCGGTCGAAGCGCTCGGCCTCGTCGCGCTCGATGGCGCTCGGCGCGACCTCGCGCTCGGCGAACTCGCGGGCCGTGGCCTGGAGCAGGCGTTCCTCCTGGGTGAGATCGGTGTCGCCGCCGCGACTCATGGCTTCGGCGCTCGCGGGTACGTGTAGAAACCCTGGCCG
>DATHCS010000243.1:0-7155 GCA_035319405.1 Candidatus Dormiibacterota bacterium
TCACGAGTGGCATGGACACGGCGACCCGTCAGCGTATCGGCGACCTGCCACGCGGGCACGGCCTCCTGGGGCTGCTGATCCGCGAGCGACACTCGCTGCGCATCACCGACCTGATGCGAGACCCGCGCCGCTACGGCTTCCCGCCGCACCACCCGCCGATGCACAGCTTCCTGGGCGTGCCCGTCGTCCTGAAGGGTCAGCCGGTGGGCAACCTCTACCTCACGGAACGTCGCGGTGCACCGACCTTCAGCGAGGCGGACCAGCGGCTGGTGGAAGCGTTCGCGCTCCACGCCGGCATCGCCATCGAGAACGCGCGCCTGCACGAGCAGGTGGGCCGGCTCGCGGTCGTGGAGGAACGCGAGCGCATCGGCGGCGACCTGCACGACGGCATCATCCAGAGCATGTACGCGGTGAGCCTCACGCTCGAGGACGTGCCCGAGCTGATGCAGAGCGAGCCCGAGGAAGCCGCCGCGCGCGTGGAACGCGCCATCGAGGCCCTCAACCTCACGATCCGCGATGTGCGCAACTTCATCTTCGGCCTGCAACCGCACCTGCTCGAGGGCACGAGCCTGATGGGCGGGCTGGCGGCGCTCGCGGAGGAGTCGCGCCACAACACGCTGCTCGAGGTCGAGGTGCGCGCGCCCCGGGGCCCCGTGGGCGAGCCGGATCCGGCGATCACCGCCGACCTGCTGGGCATCGCCAGCGAGGCCCTCAGCAACGTCGCCCGACACGCCCAGGCCGGCCGTGCCTGGGTGGACGTCGTCCAGGACGACGGCCTGACGCTCTCCATCGCTGACGACGGGGTGGGCATCAAGCCCGGCGGCGCGGCGCTTGGCCACCAGGGGTTGCGTAACATGCGCACGAGAGCCGAGCGGCTGGGGGGCACGCTCGACATCCACAGCGAGCCCGGCGCCGGCACGCGCGTGGTGATCCACATCCCGTTCACGGCGCAGGAAGGGGAGGCAGGATGACCGAGGTGCACGCCGGCCAGGCGCCGCGACCGCTCCGCCTGCTCGTGGTCGACGACCACGAGGTGGTTCGCCAGGGCCTCGTCTCGCTGCTCGACCGGCGACCGACGCTCCAGGTCGTCGCGGAGGCGGGCACGGTGGCCGAGGCCATCGACCAGGCGCATCGCCAGCAGCCGGACCTGATCGTGATGGACGTGCGGCTGCCGGACGGCTCGGGCATCGAGGCCTGTCGCGACATTCGCGCCGAGATGCCGGAGACGCGGGTGGTGATGCTCACGAGCTACCCCGACGAGGAGGCCGTGATGTCGGCCATCATCGCCGGTGCGAGCGGCTACCTCCTCAAGCAGATCCGCGGACGCGACCTGGTCAACGCGCTCGAAGCCGTCGGACGCGGTGAGTCGCTGCTCGATCCGGCCGTCACCTCGCAGGTGCTCGAGCGCATCCGCCGCATCGCCGCCAACGACCAGCCCGACGAGCTTGCCGAGCTGACGCAGCAGGAACGGAAGATCCTGATGCTGGTGGCCGAGGGCAAGACCAACAAGGAGATCGCGGCGGAGGTCTACCTCTCGGACAAGACGGTCAAGAACTACGTCAGCTCGATCCTCTCCAAGCTCAACCTCGAGCGGCGGGCGCAGGCGGCCGCCTTCGTGGCCAAGCACCGCCTTCCCGGATCGAGCGGCGGTTCCTGAGGCCGCCGGCGGCCGGGCGGCCTGCCCTCAGCGGTCCGTTCGGCCCCGACGTGAGCCGCCCTTCGGCCCGGGGCGTGCCGGGTCGAGGCTGCCTAGACTGCGGCCATGCGAATCGTGACGCCCGCCGAGGCGGTCAGCGGTATCCGCTCCGGCGACACTGTCTATCTGCAATGCGCGGCGGCCACGCCGTCCGTGCTCCTCGACGCGCTGGTCGATCGCGCCCCCGAGCTCTCCGACGTGGTGGTGGCGCACCTCCACACGGAGGGACCCGGCCGCCACATGGCGCGCGAGATGGAGGGGCACTTCCGCCACCGCGCCTTCTTCATCGGGCCCAATGCCCGCGACGCCATCAACGAGGGGCGCGCCGACTACGTGCCGGTCTTCCTCTCCGACGTGCCCGTCCTCTTCCGCCGCGGCTACCAGCGGCTCGACGCCGTGTTCGTCAACGCCACGCCACCGGACGCCCATGGGTTCTGCTCGCTGGGCACATCGGTCGAGGCGATGCACGCAGCGATCGACGCCGCGAAGACGGTCATCGTCCAGTTCAATACGGCCGTGCCACGCACGCTGGGCGAGAGCTTCATCCACGTCAGCCAGATCGACCTGGCTGTCGAGGTTGACCAGCCGCCCTACCAGGTGCCGCGGCCCGAGATCGGCGAGGTGGAGCGACGCATCGGCGCCTTCGTGGCCGACCTGATCCCGGATGGGGCGACCCTGCAGATGGGCATCGGCGCGATCCCCAGCGCCGTCGGCGCGGCGCTCGCCGACAAGAAGGACCTGGGCGTGCACACGGAGATGTTCACCGACGTGGTGGTGGACCTGGTGGAGGCCGGCGTGATCACCGGTGACCGCAAGGAACGCAACCGCGGCAAGCTCGTGGCCGCCTTCCTGATGGGCACGCAGCGCCTCTACGACTTCGTCGACGACAACCCGATGGTCGAGATGCGGCCGGTGGACTTCACGAACGACACGCACGTCATCCGCTCCTTCAGCCGCATGACGGCCATCAACTCGGCGATCGAGATCGACCTCACCGGCCAGGTGGTCGCCGACTCGATCGGGCACCGCATGTACAGCGGCGTCGGCGGACAGATGGACTTCATGCGCGGTGCCGCGCTGGCCTCCGAGGGTCGCGCCATCATCGCCCTGCCATCGACGGCCGGCGGCGGCGCCTCGTCGCGCATCGTGCCGTGCCTGCAGCCCGGCGCGGGCGTCGTCACCACCCGCTCGCACGTGCGGTCCGTGGTCACCGAATGGGGCGTGGCGGAGCTCTTCGGCAAGAGCCTCTCCGAGCGGGCACGGGCCCTGATCGACATCGCCCACCCCGACTTCCGCGATGAGCTGACGGCACAGGCCCACCACCTGCACCGCATCTGACCAGGCCGGACGCGGCCCGCGAGGCCTCGGGCTAGCCGTCGGCCGGTTCAGGTACCAGCACGGGCGTCCCCTCGACCGTGCCCGCCGCGACGCGCCCCAGGGCCCGCACGCCATCGGCCAGGGAGTACACCTCGACCGCCGTGCGGATGGGGATCGTCGCCGCCAGGGCCAGGAACTCGCGTGCGTCCGCGCGCGTGACGTTGGCCACGCTGCGCACGGAACGCTCCCACCACAGCAGCTCGTAGGGGAACGACGGCACCCCGTCGAGGTGGATGGCGTTGACGGCCACCGTGCCGCCGCGGTCGAGCGCCTGCAGGGCCGCCACGATCGCGGTACCCACCGGCGCCGTGGTGATGGCCGCTTCGAGCGCAACAGGCGGGCGCTCCCCGAACCCCCCGGCCCAGGCCGCGCCCATGCGCAGGGCCTCACGCCGATCCGCCTCGTCGCGCGCCTCGACGTAGACCTCGCAGCCCCAATGCCGCGCCACCTGCAGCACCAGGCGGGCGGAGGCCCCGAAGCCGAACAGGCCGAGGCGGCAGCCGGGTGTCACCCCCGCCACGCGCAGCGCGCGATAACCGATGACACCGCCACAGAGGAGCGGCGCCGCTGCCAGGTCGTCGAAGCCATCCGGGAGAGGCAGGGCGAAGTCAGCCTCGACCAGCATCGTCCCCGCGAAGCCGCCATCGCGGTCCCAGCCGGTGAACTCGCCCTGGCGGCAGAGGTTCTCGCGGCCCGCCCGGCACTGATCGCACGTCCCGTCAGCCGCGGCGAGCCAGAAGGCGCCGGCGCGCTGGCCCACGGTCCAGCCGGTCACGCCAGGGCCCACGGCCTCGACCGCGCCCACCACCTGGTGGCCCGGCACCACGGGCAGGCGGCGCGCCGCGAGATCGCCCGCCACCAGCTGGAGGTCCGTGCGGCAGACGGCGCAGGCCGTCACGCGCAGTCGCAACTGTCCGGGTCCGGGCTCTGGCGTGGGCAGCTCGCGCAGGGGCAGGCGCGCATGGAGGGCGGCTTCATCGGCGAAGGGTCCGGGCTGCTCGAGCCGCAGCGCGCGCATGCCACGAGGGTACCGCGCCCGCGCGGCACGGCCAGCGACGGGCTAGGCCGGGGCCGCCTCACGGATCGGGACGAGGTCCACCGTCGCCGAGACGACCCCTTCGCTCGGGGCCCCCAGCTCGACGCGCCCGTCCATGGACTGCAACAGCCGCAGCATGGGCACGTTGTCGACCAGGATCGTCGCCCGCATCTGTTCGTAGCCATGCTGTCGCGCCCAGGTGGTGGCCGCATGCAGCAGACGCCGACCCAGGCCGCGACGCTGGTACGCATCGGCGATCGCCACCGCCATCTCGAGCGCACCGTCGCTCGTCGGCTCGAGGCAAAGGTGGCCCACGATGCGGCGCTCGGCCGCGCCCGGCTCCGCCTCGCCCTCGCCGGCCTCGGTCACCACCACGAACCCCTCCTGGTGCGCGTGATCGGGGTGGCAGAACGAGCGCGCCGTACGGGCGCCGAGGCCGCTGCCAGCGGAGAAGAAGCGCAGCCGCCGGCTCTCCGGCGACAATGCGGCGTAGAAACCGGCGAGCGCGGCCTGATCGGCGTTCCGGATGCGGCGGATGAGCGTGACGGAGACACGCGGCCGCGGCGTGACGCGGAACTCGTCCATGGGTCCACCATAGCGGACCCGCGCGGGGCGCACGGAGAGGCCGAAGGCACCCAGCCGAAGGGCCGAACGGCCATCGCGGCCGATGCGGCTCGTGCCTATCGTGCACGCCGCGGGAGGGCACGGCCTGGGTCGGCCGCGCCCAGGAGGGCGACAGCCATGAATACCCTGGTCCTGGGTCCGGCGGTCGGCTTCGAAGACGAGGCGGGGGAGCTCGACGCGGCAGGCCGGAGCGACCTGGAGTCGGCCCTTGGCCAGCGCCTGCGCAGCGGTTACGCGCGGGCGCGGCTGGCCGAGGCGCTCTACGAGATCGCGCTGGACGGGCTGCATCCGTGCCCCCGCAGCCTGCCCGACCCGAGGCATCGCGCCTGGCTGCGCGAGGCGCTGGAAGCACCGATCGAGGCGGCGACCGACGAGGCCCTGCTCGTCCTCGTGGCCCGCACGCTGGAGGCGCTGGAGGGCGCACCCGAGCCCGTGGTGACCTGCCTGGTCGAGCGCGCCCGGTAGGGATTCAGGCGCCGGCCAAGGGGCCATTCGGCCCGAGGGCTTGGGGCCGGGCGTCTCATCCGTTCGGCTCGGACGGAACGGCATCCTGTGCTCATGGCGCACGACTTCCGTTACCCAGGCATCCACGCCGTCGTCGACGGCTCCGAGGCGATCGCCTACGTCGAGAGCCGCATCAGCGAAGCGGCCTGTGCCTATCCGATCACGCCGTCCACCACCATGGCCTCGGTCTACCAGGTCGCGGTGGCCGACGGGCGCACCAACCTGTGGGGCACGCCGCTGCGTTTCATCGAGCCCGAGTCGGAGCACTCGTCCGCCTCGGCCGCGGAAGGGCTGGCGCTGGCCGGCGGGCGGGTCACCAACTTCACGGCCGGCCAGGGCCTCATCCTCATGAAGGAGGTCCTCTACGTGATGGCCGGCAAGCGGCTGCCGGCCGTCTTCCACATCGGCGCGCGCGCGCTCACCAGCCAGGCCCTCAACATCCACGCCGGGCACGACGACGTGATGGGCGTGGCCGACACGGGCTGGGGCATCCTCTTCGCCCGCAACGCCCAGGAGGCGGCCGACCTGACCGCCATTGCACGGCGCGCTGCGGAGGCTGGCGAGACGCCCTTCATGGTCGCCCAGGACGGCTTCCTCACCACGCACACCTTCGAGACCACGCGCCTGCCCGAGGACGAGCTGCTGCGAGAGTTCGTGGGCGATCCGCGCGAGCACATCCGGATGTGGTTCGAGCCGACCGATCCGCTGATGAGCGGCGTCGTGCAGAACCAGGACAGCTACATGCCGGGCCGCATCGGCCAGCGCGCCTTCTACGATCGCCTGCCGGGCGTCGTCGCCGCGGCGATGGAGGAGTGGAGCGAGCTCACGGGGCGGCGCTACGCCCCCGTTCACGCCTATCGCTGCGAGGACGCCTCGGAGGTGGTCGTGGCCATGGGCACCATGGCCGACACCGCCGTCGCGGTCGTGGACGCGCTGCGCGCGATGGGCCGCCCCGTCGGTGCCGCCACGGTCACCGCCTTCCGGCCCTTCCCGCGGGAACAGGTGTGGCAGGCGCTGCGCAGCGCACGCGCGGTGGCCGTCGTCGAGCGGACCGACGAACCGGCCGCCGCGGACGGTCCGCTGACGCGCGAGGTAAAGGCCGCCCTCTTCGACTTCGCCGCCGAGGGATCGCTCGTACCGCGCGTCCGCAACGTGGCCGCCGGCCTCGGCTCACGTGACGTGACCGGCGGCGACATCGCCGCCGTCTACGACTGGCTGGCCGACCACGACCAGGCGCCGGAGCGACGCTTCGCCGTCCTCGGCATCCGCCACCCGCTGGCCCTGCCGACCGTGCCGTTGGCGCTGCGCCCCAAGGGCGCCTTCCGCATGCGCGGTCACTCGATCGGCGGCTTCGGCTCGGTCACCACCAACAAGCTGCTGGCGACGCTCGTCGGCGACATCTTCGGCCGGTATGTGCAGGCCTACCCTCGCTACGGCTCCGAGAAGAAGGGGCTCCCCACGGCCTACTTCCTGACCGTCGCCGAGGAGCCAATCCACCTGCACGGCGAGCTGACCGAGGTCGACTTCGTGCCCCTCTACGACGTCTCCGCCTTCGGCCAGGGCGACCCGCTGCGGGGGCTCGTGGACGGCGGCGCCGTCTTCGTCCAGTCGAACCTGCCCGATGCGGCCGCCATCTGGGACGCGGTCCCGGCCGCCGCCCGGGGCGAGCTGCTGCGCCGGAACATCCGGCTCTACGCGCTCGACACGGCGGCCCTCGCGCGCGCCCACGCGCCGACCGCCGACCTGCAGGTACGCATGCAGGGCATCGCCCTGACCGGCGTGTTCCTCCGCATCGCGCCCTTCGCCGCAGAGGCCGGCCTGGGCCGCGAGGCCCTGCTGGCCGCGGTGGCCGAGCGGTTGCAGCGCTTCTTCGGCAAGCGAGGCGGGTCAGTCGTGCAGGCCAACCTGGCCGTCGTGA
>DATHCS010000244.1:0-2358 GCA_035319405.1 Candidatus Dormiibacterota bacterium
ACGCCGGCCGACCGCCAGCACCCCGACCTGCGCGCCTTGGCGCGCCGTGTCCGTCAGGTCGCGGCGACCGACGTGGGCCTTGCCGTTCGGGCTCGGCCGCGCCGGGGCGACCTGGCCGTCACCATCGCGGGCGACAGCGAGGCCGGCTCCTGGCGCGTCACCCGGACCGCCTTCCTCGTCGACGAGCAGGGCCGACGACGAGCGGCCGTGCTGGCCTGCCTGGAACTCTGGAGGCGCCTCGCCCGCTGAGGCCGCCGCGCCCTCGGGGCCGGTAGCCCCGAGGGCTGGCCTAGCTGATGGTCAGGACGGGCGCCTGGCGGGCCGCACGCACGCTCATGCGGGCCGCCACGGTGCGGGCCAGCGTCGTGAGGACGGCGGCGGCCGGTCCCGGCTCGCCCTGCGCCACGGCCGGCACGCCCGCGTCGCCGCCCTGGCGCACGGTGACGTCGAGCGGGATCGAGCCCAGGTACTCGAGGTCGTGCTGGCGGGCGAACCGCTCGCCTCCCCCGTGGCCGAAGATCTCGGTCACCTCGCCGCAGTGGGCGCACACGAACGCGCCCATGTTCTCGACGATGCCGATCACCGGCACGTTCATGCGGCGGAACATGGCCAGCGCCTTGGCCACGTCGGCCAGCGCCACCTCCTGCGGCGTGGTGACCATGACCGCGCCGCTGATGGGTACGGCCTGGGCCAGCGTGAGCTGCGCGTCGCTGGTGCCGGGTGGCAGGTCCACGATCAGGTAGTCGAGCTCGCCCCACGCTACGTCCCGCAGGAACTGCTGGATGGCCCCTCCGACCAGCGGCCCGCGCCAGACGATCGGCTGGCCCTCGGGGACGAAGAACTGGATCGAGATCACCTTCACCCCGAACCGCTCGAGCGGCAGGATCTTGTTGTCCGGGCTGGCCGCGGGCTGGCCCTCCGCGCCCAGCATCTGGGGCACGTTAGGTCCCGTGATGTCCGCGTCCAGCAGGCCCACCGAGGCGCCATCCCGGGCGAGGGCGACGGCCAGATTGACGGCCACCGTGCTCTTGCCCACGCCGCCCTTGCCCGAGGCCACGGCGACGATGTTCTTGACGCCCGGCACGAGCTCGGCCGCGGCGGGAGGTCCCGCGCGCCGCACCACGGCCTGCCACTCCACGTCGACCTGGCGCGCGCCGAGCGGTTCCAGGTGGGCGCGGATGTCACGCTCGATCTCGTCCTTGAGGGGGCAGGCGGGCGTGGTCAGCTCGATGGTCAGGGCGACCCGCGAGTCGTCGATGCCCACCGACTTGACCATGTTGCGTGAGATCAGGTCGCCGCCCAGTTCGGGTTCCTGGACGAGGCGCAGGGCGTCGCGCACGGCGGATTCGGTCAGCTCGGGCATGGCGCGCATCCTATCGCGACCAGCGACGGGCCGCCGACGAGGACGTGGCGGCTCGGTGGCGGCTCGTTCCCCCAAGCTTCACCGCGGCGCAATCGGCCGGGTGAGCCCGGACTGCCCGCCGTCCGCCGGGCGAAGCGCGAAGCGCGCCGGACAGCCCGGCCTCCCGTGCGAATCTCGCAGGCAAGCACCGCGACGGCCCAGCGAATTTCGCACGCCACGTGCGGGCTGCGACGCGAATTGACACGCTCGCCAGGCGATTCCTATACTGCCGCACCGTCTCCACGGGCTCGAAGGGTGGGCGTTTGGCGCCGCGCCGAGTGGCGGCCCGGACCGGCGGCTGAGAGGAGGCCCTCGCCGCGTGGCGGATGTCGCGGTCCGGCTTACCGACGTCACCAAGTCCTTCGGCGATTTCACCGCCGTGGACCACATCAACCTCGAGGTCCAGGACGGCGAGTTCTTCTCGCTCCTCGGACCCTCCGGCTGCGGCAAGACGACGACGCTGCGCATGATTGGCGGCTTCGAGACGCCGACCTCGGGGCTCATCGAGCTGCACGGCCAGGACGTGACCTGGCTGCCGCCGTACAAGCGCAACGTCAACACGGTCTTCCAGAGCTACGCCCTCTTCCCCCACCTCAACATCGAGGAGAACGTGGCCTTCGGGCTGCGCCGCCAGGGCGGCCTCTCGAAGGAGGACATCCGGCGTCGCGTGGGGGAGATGCTGGAGCTCGTCGAGCTGCAGGGCCGCGAGAAGCGCAAGCCGTCGCAGATCTCGGGCGGGCAGCAGCAGCGCGTGGCCCTCGCCCGGGCCCTGGTCAACAAGCCCGCGGTGTTGCTCCTCGACGAGCCGCTTGGTGCCCTCGACCTGAAGCTGCGCAAGCAGATGCAGGTGGAGCTGAAGCGCATCCAGGCCGAGGTCGGCATCACCTTCATCTACGTCACTCACGACCAGGAAGAGGCGATGACGATGTCCAACCGCATCGCCGTCATGAACGAGG
>DATHCS010000245.1:0-3456 GCA_035319405.1 Candidatus Dormiibacterota bacterium
TTGCGCTCGACCGAGTCGATCAGGTCGAGCAGCTCGTGCACGCGCGCGGGGGAGGCCGGGTCCGGCGGCAGGACCCGGATCATGTCGCCCGGGCGCACGGGACCCTGCCGCAGCACCCGCGCGTACATGCGCGAGTCCAGCGGATGCGCGGCGATGGAGAGGCGATTGAAGCGACCGTCGCGGAAGCTGCCGGCGATCGTCTTGCAGGGGTTGTCGGGCTTGCTCAGCTCGAGCAGCAACCGCTCGCCGATGGCCAGCCGCGTGCCCACCGGCAGACTGGCCATCTCGATGCCCTCCACGGTCAGGTTCTCCCCGGCCGTGCCCGGCGCGATGGGATGCCCTTCGGCCGCCACGCGATGGATGGCCTCGATCGAGAAGAGCGCAACGGCGCGATGCGGGCCGCCATGCTCCGTGTCGTCGTGGTGGCGGTCGCCGGCGAGGCCCATCTCGTCCACCCACGCCTCGGCGACGGGCAGCTTGGGGACGCCGCCCGGCGAGACGTTGACTTGCAGCACGCGCCCCGTGCCCGCTGGCTCAGCCACGCGGCGATGCTACACGGCCGCGGCGGCCGGCCTGGCGGCCTACATGCGGAAGACGCCGAAGCGCGTCTCCTCGATCGGCGCGTTGAGGGCGGCGCTGATGGCCAGGGCCAGCACGTCGCGCGTCTGGGCCGGGTCGATCACCCCGTCGTCCCACAGTCGCGCGGTCGAGTAGTAGGGGCTGCCCTGGCGCTCGTACTCGGCCAGGATCGGCGCCTCGAACGCCTCCCGCTCGGCCTCGCTCGGCCAGGCGCCGCCGGGCAGGGCTGCCTCGCGTACCGTGGAGAGCACGCGGGCTGCCTGCTGGCCACCCATCACGCTGATGCGGCCGTTGGGCCACATCCACAGGCCGCGCGAGCCGTAGGCGCGCCCGGCCATGCCGTAGTTGCCGGCCCCGAACGAGCCGCCGATGATGACCGTGAACTTGGGCACGGCCGCCGACGCCACGGCCGTCACGAGCTTGGCGCCGTCCTTGGCGATGCCGCCCGCCTCGTACTCCCGTCCCACCATGAAGCCCGTGATGTTCTGCAGGAAGAGCAGCGGCACGCGACGCTGGCAGGCCAGCTCGATGAAGTGGGCGCCCTTGAGGGCCGACTGGCTGAAGAGCACGCCGTTGTTGGCGAGGATGCCCAGCGGCCAGCCGTCGAGGTGGGCGAAGCCGCAGACCAGCGTCTCGCCGTACTCGGGCTTGAACTCGTGGAACTCGGAGCCGTCCACCAGCCGCGCGATGACCTCGCGCACGTCGAACCCGCGCCGCAGGTCGGGCGGGATGACCGCGTAGAGGCCGAACGGGTCGTCCGGGTCGGTCGGGTCGAGCGGCGTGCGCACCGCTGGGGGGCAGGTCTCGCGCCGCTCCCAAGGCGGGTCGGGCTTCCGCCAGGAGAGGCTGGCCACGATGTCGCGGGCGATGGCGAGCGCGTGCTCGTCGTCCAGCGCTTCGTGGTCGGCCACGCCACTGATGCGGGCATGCACCGCGGCCCCGCCCAGCTCCTCGGCGCTGACCTCCTCGCCCGTGGCCGCCTTCACCAGCGGCGGACCGCCCAGGAAGATGGTGCCCGTGCCACGCACGATGATCGTCTCGTCGCTCATGGCCGGCACGTAGGCGCCGCCGGCCGTGCAGCTGCCCATCACCAGGGCCACCTGCGGGATGCCAGCCGCGGACATGCGGGCCTGGTTGTAGAAGATGCGGCCGAAGCCATCGCGGTCGGGGAAGACCTCGTCCTGCAGGGGCAGGTAGGCGCCGCCCGAGTCGACCAGGTAGAGGCAGGGCAGGCGATCGGCCAGGGCGATCTCCTGGGCGCGTAGGTGCTTCTTCACCGTCATGGGGTAGTAGGTGCCGCCCTTGACCGTCGCGTCGTTGGCCACGATGACGCACTCGACGCCGCTCACCGCCCCGATCCCCGTGACGATGCCGGCGCCGGGTGCCTCGTCGTCGTAGAGGCCGTTCGCGGCCAGGGCGCTCAGCTCCAGGAAGGGCGCCCCGGGGTCGAGGAGGCGCCCGATGCGATCGCGCACGGGTAGCTTGCCGCGCTCGCGATGGCGGGCGACGCTGCGCTCGTCGCCGGCCGCGCCGCGCTCGCCCAGGGCGCCCGTGCGGGCACGCAGCTCGGCCACCAGGCGGCGCATCGTCGCGTCGTTGGCGCGGGCCTCGTCGGTCCCTGGCTCGATCCTCGTGCGCAGCACGGCCATGGGCCGATGATACGGCGGGCCCGGGGCATCGCCGACGTTCGGACCTCGCGAACGCCCGTGCGATAATCGAGCCAGTGCCACGTGGATCGGCGCGATCCGAGCGGGCGAGGACCCCGGGGCAGATCGGCCGACGTGCGCGGTGCGGGCTTGAGGATTCGTCCCGACCATGACCGTAGAGACGTCCACCTGGGCGACCAAGAAGGGCCTGGCCCAGATGCTGAAGGGCGGCGTCATCATGGACGTCGTCACGCCCGAGCACGCCAGGATCGCCGAGGACGCCGGCGCCGTCGCCGTGATGGCCCTCGAGCGCGTGCCGGCCGACATCCGCGCCGCCGGTGGCGTAGCTCGCATGAGCGACCCGGCGATCATCCTGGGGATCATGGAGGCGGTGACCATCCCGGTCATGGCCAAGGCGCGCATCGGGCACTTCGTCGAGGCGCAGGTGCTCGAGGCGCTGGGCGTCGACTACATCGACGAATCCGAGGTCCTCACGCCGGCGGACGAGGCCAACCACATCGACAAGCACGCCTTCAAGGTGCCCTTCGTGTGCGGCTGCCGCGACCTTGGCGAGGCGCTGCGGCGGATCAACGAGGGCGCCGCCATGATCCGCACCAAGGGCGAGGCGGGCACCGGCAACATCGTCGAGGCCGTGCGCCACATCCGCGCCGTGTGGGCCGGCATCCGCCACCTCCAGGGGATGCGGCCCGACGAGCTGTTCGTGGCCGCCAAGGAGCTCCAGGCACCGTACGAGCTGGTCAGGGAGGTTGCCGAGGCCGGCAAGCTGCCGGTGGTCAACTTCGTGGCCGGCGGCATCGCCACGCCCGCCGATGCCGCGCTCGCCATGCAGCTGGGCGCCGAGGGCGTCTTCGTCGGCTCGGGCATCTTCAAATCCGAGGATCCGGCGCGCACGGCCAACGCCATCGTGCAGGCCACCACCCACTTCGACGATCCCAAGATCATCGCCGAGGTCTCCAGGGGGCTCGGCGCACCGATGCGCGGGCTGGCACTCGAAGCGATCCCCGAGGCGGAGCGGCTGGCGGTCCGCGGCTGGTAGGCACGCGGGAGCGCGGGGCCGGAGCACCATGAGCGACGTCCGGATCGGCGTGCTGGCGCTGCAGGGCGCCTTCGCGGAGCACCTCGACGTGCTGCGCCAGATCGGCGTGCCGGGCGTCGAGGTGCGCCTGCCAGGCGATATGGCAGGCATCTCGGGGCTGATCCTGCCCGGCGG
>DATHCS010000246.1:0-6230 GCA_035319405.1 Candidatus Dormiibacterota bacterium
GATCTCGCCCATGTAGTGGTGCAGCAAGACGTAGGCGGTGCCGGGCGAGCGCACGCCCTGGAACGTGCCGATGATGCCCGACGCCGACATGGTGGCCTTGAGCGGGTCCGTCTCGAACCACTGGTCGAGGAAGTCCGCCGCGCTCATCGTCATGAGCTGCACGAAGACCTGCTGCTGCTCGCGCGAGAGGCCCCCGAACGAGCGCAGCAGGCCGGCCAGCGGCAGCAGCCCGCGCGGGTCGAGGCCGGTCGGGTCGGCAGGCACGATGGAGAGGATCGGCTTGATGAAGCGCGCCATGTCCACCATCAGCTGGCCGTACTCCTCGTAGGCCTCGGCGTCGGCGGGCGACCAGCGGCGGATCTCGCGCATCGTGCGGGCGTGGTCGTTGACGCGCCACAGGTAGTCGCCCGGCGTGCCCGCGGGCAGCGGCGTGAAGGTGCCGTCGAGGGGCAGGATCTCCAGGCCGTGGCGCGGCAGGTCGAGCTCGCGGATGATCTCCGGGCGCAGCAGGGAGACGACGTACGACGCGACGCTGAAGCGGAAGCCCGGCACGATCTCTTCGGTCACGGCCGCCCCGCCCAGCACGTGGCGGCGCTCCAGCACGAGCGTCGACCAGCCCGCCCGCGCCAGGTAGGCGGCGGTGACCAGGCCGTTGTGACCGCCCCCGATGACGACCGCGTCGTAGCGCTCGGCCACGGCTCCTCCGCATCCAACGCCCGCGCCCCGAGGGCGCTCGGCCGTTATGCAGATTGCATAGTGAGCATCCAGTCTACAGAGCTTTGGGGCATACTGGGCGGCGCTGGAGCGCAGGCCTCGAGGAGCCCCTGGTGACGATCGGCACGGCCTTCCACGAGCGGACCTCCCCGCTCAATCGCAAGCTCGCCTGGCGGGCGTGGTCGGGCTTCTTCGCGGCGTCCCTGTACGCCGAGGGCGTGGACATCGAGTACAACGCGATCCGGGAGGCGGCCGCGCTGATCGACGTCTCGCCGCTCTTCAAGTACCGCATCAGCGGGCCGCAGGCGACCGACCTGCTGGACCGTGTCATCACCCGCGACGCCTCGCGAGCCGCGGTCGGGCAGGTCCTCTACTCGCCCTGGTGCGACGAGGAGGGACGCGTGATCGACGACGGCACGCTGGCGCGCCTCGACGAGACGACCTGGCGCTGGACGGCGGCCGATCCGCAGCTGCGCTGGCTGCGCCTCAACGCCCACCGCCTGGAGGTCGAGATCGAGGAGGTCACCGAGCAGCTGGCGGCGCTGGCCCTCCAGGGACCGCTGGCGAGGGCCGTGCTGGAGGCGGCGGCCGGCGAATCGTTCGCCGACCTGCGCTACTACCGTCGACGACCGGCGGTCGTGGCGGGCGTGCCGCTCGACGTGAGCCGCACCGGCTACACCGGCGACCTGGGCTACGAGCTGTGGATCCCCGTGGACGCCGCGGAGGCGGTCTGGGACGCGCTCCTCGAGGCCGGGGCCGCCCACCGCATCCGCCCCGCCGGGATGCTCGCCCTCGACATCGCGCGCCTGGAGGCCGGCCTGATCCTGCTCGAGGTCGACTACACCAGCAGCCGCCATGCCATCAGCCCGGAGCAGCGCTATTCCCCGTACGAGATCGGCCTCGGGCGGCTGGTGGCGCTGGACAAGCCGGCCGACTTCGTGGGCCGCCGCGCGCTGCTCGCCGAGCAGGGCGCCGGCGGAGCACCGCGCCGCCTGGTGGGCCTGCAGCTCGAGTGGGCCGACATCGAGCGGCGCTTCGCCGAGCGGGGCCTGCCCCCGGCGATCGCGGCCGAGGTCTCGCGGGAGCCGGCGCCGGTCTACGCCGGCGGCCGCCAGGTGGGGCGCGTCACCAGCACGGGCTGGAGCCCGACACTCAAGCAGATGCTGGCCCTGGCGTCGGTTCCGGCCCGCTATGAACCGCTCGGCACGCGCCTGCAGGTGGAGTGGACCGTCGAGGGCCACCACGGCCTCGTCGGCGCGAGCGTCGTCCGGCTGCCGTTCTTCGACCCGCCGCGCAAGCGCGCCTGACCGGAGGCCCCCCGGCGCCATCCCGCCCGGCCTCCACGAGCGGACGGCTGCCCCAGCCGCCGATGATCAGGGGCTGACGGCGACCTTGTGCAGCCCGGCGACGAGCTTCACGAACGTCGACTCGTCCAGGTCCACGGAGGCGGCGGCCCAGCTGGGTGGGCTGTCGCCGGAGCCGACGTAGACGGCGTGGCCCGGATCGAGCGTGACGAGCGTGCCGGTCCGGTCGCCGTAGAGGGTGGGGCCGAGCTCGCTGACCTTGGGCTGGCAGGGCACGGTCGGGTCGGTGCAGGTGTTGCCCTCGAGCAGCTGCAGGTGGACGCCGCCCGGTCCCTTGTAGGTCGCCGACAGCTGACCACCGGCGCCGAGCTCGTAATGGGCGTAGCTCAGGAACCAGCCGGCGGGCAGCACGGCGCAGTAGACGTCCCACTTCATCTGGGTCGCCACCGACCCGAAGAACGCCTTGTTGTCGTCCTTGCCCGTGCAGGCCTGGGCCCCCGTCGGCACGTCCGGGGAGGCGGTGCTCGGCGAGGCGGTCGACGTGGGTGAGGCCGGCGCCGCCGTGGGGACGGCCGTGCCCGCCGGGGTGCCGGAGGCTGCCGCCGGCGTCGCCGTCGCGACGGCGACGCTCCCGCTCGGGCTGCCGACCGCGGGCGCCGCACTGCACGCGGCGGTGGAGGCCAGAAGCAGAAGGGGAAGGAGGACCAGGCGAGCACGACCCGGCATGCCCGCGAAGGGTACCCGCCGCCTCAGGAAGCGGTCAAACGGTACCCTCCGGGGCGTCCGGGCCGACTTCGATCACTGATCGGCGCTGACGTACACCGGCTCGGGCTCGCCGACCCTCGGGCCGCCATCGGGAGCCGGCACGAGCTCCAGCGAGATCGCGTGGCGGACGCGGGGAACGGCGAACGCGGCGATGGCGCCGCACGCGACGACGACCGCGCCCACGAGCACCGCCGCATGCAGCCCGTCCACGAAGGCCTGGGGGCTCGAGTAGCCTCCCGCCTGACTGAAGACGGAGGCCAGCACGGCCACCCCGAACACGCCGCCGACCTCGCGGATGGCGTTGTTGGCCCCCGAGGCCTGGCCCTCCTCCTGCGGCCGCACGGCGCTCAGCACGACGTTCGCCACCGGGGCGAAGAAGAGCCCCATGCCGATTCCCGAGACGAGGAACGGCACGATCAGCTGGGTGTAGGGCACGGTCGGCGAGGCGACCACCGCCAGCCAGGCAAGGCCCAGCGCCTGCAGGCTCAGCCCCAGGCCCATCAGCAGGCCGCCGCCCACGCGGTCGGAGAGCGCGCCTGCGATCGGCGCCACGAAGATCGGGGCGATCGTCCAGGGCAGCACGCGCAGGCCGGCCTGGAAGGGCGAGTAGCCCTGCACCACCTGCAGGAACTGGGCCAGCAGGAAGATCGAGCCGAACATCCCGAAGTACATCAGCAGCGAGGCCAGGTTGGCCATCGAGAAGGCTCGCCGGCGGAAGAAGCGGAGGGGCAGCATGGGCGCCGGGGCGCGCCGCTCCCACGCCACGAAGGCCGTGAGGAGCAGACCGCCGACGAGGAGGGCGCCCAGCACGGTGGGGCTCGTCCAGCCATCGGGATTGCCGCGGATGAGGCCCCACACGACGGCCAGCAGGCCGCCACTGGCCAGGGCCAGGCCGGGCAGGTCGAGGCGGTCGGACGGTCCGCGGCTCTCGGTCAGGCGGAGCCGCGCCAGCGGAATGAGGGCGATGCCCACGGGCACGTTGAGCCAGAAGATCCAGTGCCAGTTGATGCCCTCCACGATCGCGCCCCCGATGACCGGGCCGAGCGCGATGGCGAGGCCGCCCACGGCACCCCACGCCCCGAGCGCCAGGCCGCGGCGTTCGACCGGCACCGCCGCGCTCAGGAGCGTCAGTGTCAGGGGCACGACGATCGCCGCGCCGGCGCCCTGCACCGCCCGGGCCACGATCAGCGACTCGATGCTCCCCGAGAGCGCGGCGGCGGCAGAGGCGCCGGTGAACATGGCCAGGCCGATCACGAACAAGCGTCGCCGGCCGAAGCGGTCGCCCAGCGCTGCGCCGGTGAGCAGGAGCACGGCGAACGTCAGGGTGTAGGCGTTGACGGTCCATTCCAGGCCGTCGAGGCCAGCTCCCAGGTCGACGCGGATGACCGGAAGCGCGGTGACCACGACGAGGTTGTCGAGGGTCACCATCAGCAGCGCCACGGCCGTCACGGCGAACGTCCAGAGGGTTCGAGCGCGGGGGGACATCGAGCTTCCTTCCTTCCTGCGGCCCGGCCACCTCCTGGTCGGGCACTCGGCTTCGGTCGTTGGGTTGGCTAGTGATCAGTCACTAGCATCTACGCACAAAAAAGGGGTGGTGGATGCGGCTAGAGCGCCTTGGCCATGCACCCCTCCCGGATGGAGGCGGCCCATGGCTCCTCGGATCCGAGGACGTCCATCGAGGCCATCACGTTGAGCAGCATGCCCTGAGCCAGGAAGTGGGCCAGCTCGACCGGGGATGCGCCGGTCGCGGCCTGGATGTAGCCAGCGAGATCCTTGAAGCCACGCTGCACGATGCGCCGCACGTCCGGGTCGTCGCAGGCAGCGTAGGCCTGCATCTGCATGCGCAGCTTGCGGCGGTCCTTGATCATCTCGACGTAGGCGTCGCCCATGCGCTGCTTGGCTTCGCCGGGCGGGCCATCCTCCACCGCGCCGCGAAAGACCTCCATCGTCTGCGCGAAGCATCGCTCGACGGAGGCCAGGAAGAGCTGCTTCTTGGTCCCGAAGAGGCGGAAGAGGTAGGGCTGGGAGATGCCCACCGCGTGGGCGATGGCCTCCGTCGAGGTGCCCGCCAGGCCGGTCTCGGCGAAGGCGTCGAAGGCGGCCTCGAGGACCTGATCGCGGCGTTCATCTGCAGTGTGTCGGGTGGCCAGCGCGTTCACGGCGGTCAAGTTAGTGGTTACTCACTACCTTGTCAAGTCCCCGCCGCGTCGTCCGCCCACGTCGTACGATTCCAGCCATGGATCCCGCCGGCGAACTGGCCCACGTCGTGCGCACCCGGCGAGCTCGCCACCCCGAGGCACCGCTCGTGCTGGAGCATCGCGAGGCGCTCGTCTACGCGCTGCGCCAGGCGAGCGAGCTGGAGCACCTCGTGATGTGCGGCTACCTGTACGCCGCCTTCTCGCTGAAGGGCCAGGATGCCGGCCTGACGGCGGACCAGCTCACGGCGGTCAAGGGCTGGCGCAAGGTGATCCTGGGGATCGCCACGCAGGAGATGCTGCACCTCGCGCTCGTGCAGAACCTGCTCACCGCGGTGGGCGCATCGCCGCACCTCACGCGCCGCAACTTCCCGCAGCCCACCCGCAAGTTCCCCGGCGGCATCCAGTTCGCGCTGCTGCCCTTCGGGGAGCAGGCGCTGCGCCACTTCGTCTACCTCGAACGGCCCGAGGGCCTCGAGATGGACGACGCCGAGGGTTTCGCCGCCCTGGGCAAGGCCATGCCGCTCATGGAGCCGGACGACCTGGTGCCACGCGCCCAGGAGTTCGCCACGATCGGGCACCTCTACCGCGCCATCGAGGAGGGGCTCGATCACCTCGTCGCCAGGCTCGGCCCGGATCGCCTCTTCGTGGGGCCGCCGCGCGCGCAGGCGACGGAGGCCCACTTCCGCTGGCCCGAGCTGGTGGCCGTGACGGACCTGGACTCCGCGCACCGCGCCATCGATACCATCGTCGAGCAGGGCGAGGGCGTGCGCGGCGACTGGCGTGGCGCGCATTTCGGGCGCCTGGTCGGCGTCCTCGACGAGTACATGGCCCTGCGCACGGCGGACCCCGGTTTCGAGGCGGCACGCCCGGTGGTCGCCGCACGGGTGCGGCCCCCCGAGAGCGGCGCCACCGTCCCGCTCATCGGCGACCCCCTGACCGCGCGCGTGGCGGACCTCATGAACGTCGGCTACGAGATGCTGCTCCAGCTGCTCTACCGTTACTTCGCCCACACCGAGGAGAGCGACGAGCAGCTGGGCACCCTGGCCGACGTCGCGGTCGGCCTGATGTTCGGCGTGGTCAAGCCGCTCGGCCAGCTCGTGGCGAGCCTGCCCCTCGGCCCGGACCACCCCGATCGCACGGCGGGCCCCGCCTTCGAGCTGTTCTACACCGCGGACTACCTGCTGCCCCACCGCAAGGCGGCATGGGTCGTCATCGAGGAGCGCCTGCGCGACGCCGCGGCCTTCGCGGC
>DATHCS010000247.1:0-6589 GCA_035319405.1 Candidatus Dormiibacterota bacterium
GATCGCCAGCCGTGCCGATGATCACCGTTACGGGGCGTGCCCGTCCAGCCGCGCCGCCCGCGATCGCCTCGGCCACGTCGAGCAACGCGCTGACGCCCGCCTCGTTGTGGGCGAAGTCGACGATCACCACGCGTGCGCCGAGGCGATACAGGTTGAGGCGACCGGGCGCCTGCTCGACGGTCGGGCGGTAGTCCGCCAGGCCGGCGGCGATCGCCGCATGGGGCACCCCCAGGGCCAGCGCCCCACCGGCCGCGGCGAGCGCGTTCGCGACGTTGTGGCGGGCCAGGCCGTAGAGCGCGGCGGGCACCTCGGCTACGGCCACGATCGGCAGCCGCTCGGCCCCGCGTGCCTCGACCAGCCAGCCGTCCTCGACCAGCATCGCCCGGCCACCCGCGCGCAGGTGGCGGGCCAGCCGCTGCGAGCGGCCGTCCGGGCTGAAGTAGCACACGGGCGCCCGGACGTGCCGCGCCTCCGCCGCGAGCAGGTCGTCGTCGGCATTGATGACCACCAGGCCGTCGGGACGCGTGATGCGCGCGATGGTGGCCTTCACCTCGGCCAGCTCGGGCAGCGTGTGGATGCCCTGCAGGTCGAGGTGATCGGAGCTGACGTTGGTGAGGACGGCCGCCTCGTTCGACTCGTAGCCGACCCCCTTGAGGAGGATGCCACCGCGCGCTGTCTCCAGCACCGCCACCTCGACGTCCGATCGATCGAGCACCTGGCGCGCTCCACCCGGCCCCGTCCAGTCACCCGGCTCGACGAGGCGCTCGTCGAGCAGCACGCCGTCGGAGGTGGTCGTGCCGACGTGCCGTCCATCCGTCCGGAGGATGTGCGTGAGCATGCGCGCGGTGGTGCTCTTGCCGTTGGTCCCACTGATGCTCACCACGGGCGTGTGTCGCTCGACGTCGGTGAGCCAGGTCGGCGGAGTCGTGCCCGCCTCCCCGATGCGCCGCAGCGCCGTCCGCAGCGTGCGGCTCCGGAGGGGCGGGGTGCCGGGCGCGACGCCGCGCTCGAGCAGGCGCCAGGCCGCCTCGGCCACCTCGAGGGCACGCTCGTGCTCCCGCCACGGGAAGACGACGATCCAGTGGCCCGGGTCGCTCGAGCGGTGAAGGGTCACGGGCAGGCGGTGCCCCGCCGCGACCCCTGCGTCGAGGCCGGCCAGGCGGTGCAGACGGCGGATCCAGGCCGCGAGGTCGCGCACCGGCGGAGGGGCGGTGCGCATTGGGACCCGCGCACCGAGGCGGACCACCGCGTGGGCGCCGGGCTGGCGCTGCCCGTACCAGGTGCGCCGCCGGCCCAGGGCCACCTCGAGCTTGGCCGCCGGCTCGAGGCGGTACACGTTGGGGCCCTCCAGGAGCCGCACTTCGACAAGGCGCACGGTGGGCCGAGTATAGGGTCGGGTCCCTGCCGTAGACTGGCCGCCCGATGCCTACCGACGAGCTCGTCAGCACCGCCGAGCTGGAAGCCCTGCACGCCTTCGTGGAGGCCTCGCGCCCGACCTTCCTGGCCGAGCTCGAGCGCCTCGTCAACGTCGATTGCGGGAGCTACACGAAGCGGGGCGTCGACGAGGTCGGCCGCTGGACCGGCGCCAGCCTGGAGGAGCTCGGGGCGACGGTGCAGTACCTGCCCGACGAGCGCCTGGGCGCGACGGTGGTGGGTACCTTCGAGGGCGCTGGCCCCGGCGTCCGGGTTCTGCTCATCGGGCACCTCGACACCGTCTTCGAGGCCGGCACCGCCGCGGCGCGGCCGTTCCGCATCGAGGACGGGCGAGCGCACGGCCCGGGCGTGACCGACATGAAGGGCGGGCTCCTGGCGGGCCTGCACGCGCTGGCCGCGCTGCGCACGCTCGGCGGGGTCGGCGCCGAGGAGGCCGTCGAGTCGGCCGTCTGGTCGCCCTTCGAGCGGCTCGTCTTCATCGCCAACCCCGACGAGGAGATCGGCTCGCCCACGAGCACGCCCCACATCCGCGCCGCCGCCGCGCAGAGCGACGTGGCCCTCGTGCTGGAGTGCGCGCGCGCGAACGGCGATCTGGTCAGCGCCCGCAAGGGCACGCTCGACCTCCGGCTGCACGTGCGCGGTCGTGCCGCGCACGCCGGCGTGGAGCCGGAGAAGGGCCGCAGTGCCGCGCTCGAAGCGGCCCACAAGACGGTGGCCCTGCACGAGCTCAACGGCCGCTGGCCCGGGGTGACCTGCAATGTCGGCGTGCTCCGCTCGGGCACGCGCCCCAACGTGGTGGCCGACGAGGCCCTGCTCGAGGTCGACCTGCGTGCCCTCAACCGGGTCGATCTCGAGGCGGCCGAGGCCGAGGTGGGCCGCATCGCCTCCACGGCCACGGTTCCGGAGACGACCTGCGACATCGAGGTCCTCGGCCGCCACTGGCCGATGGAGAGGCTGCCCGCCGCGGCGCGGCTGGTGGAGCACGCTGCGGCGCTCGCGGAGCGACTCGGGTTCACCGTGCGGGACGCGGTCACGGGGGGCGCCTCCGACGCGAACACCACGGCCGGCATGGGCGTGCCCTCGCTCGACGGGTTGGGCCCGGTCGGTGGCCTGGACCACTCCCCCGGTGAGTACCTCGAGGTCGATTCGATCGTGCCGCGCGTGACGCTGCTGGCGGCGCTCCTGCTGGCGATCGCACGCGACCCGGCCTTGCGGCGCGCCCCTTGAGGGCAGGCGAGGCGGGTCGTCCGAGCACGCTCCCGGATCAGGGCAGGGCGGCGAGTCCGATGGCCCGCGCCGCCGCGGTCAACAGCACCGCCGCCAGGATGCCCAGCAGCAGGTTACGGCGCCAAGCGACCACGGCGACGCACAGCAGGACGGCCAGCCACTCCACCCCCACGTGGAGGCTGGCGCGCCCGTCCGTGCCGCTTGCGACCATCACGTTGACCGCGGCCAGGGCCGCCAGCACCGCCGGCCCCACCAGCCGCAGGTAGTCGAGGACCCAGCGCGGAAGCCGCTCGACGCCTGGCATCAGCAGCGGCAGCGCCCGCGAGGGGTAGGTGACCGCGCCCATCAGGAGGGCCAGCCAGACCAGGTCCGTGCTCACAGCAGGCGCTCGGCCGGCGGCTCGGCAATCTCCGGCAGCATCTCGGCGACGTCGCCGGCCCGGATCCGTTCGGTCTCGGCGCCCTGATGCGCCGCATCGGGCACGAGGAACCCCACCAGCGGCCCCAGCAGGCCCCCGGCGACGATGCCCACCGCCGGCTGCGTCAGCAGCGCCGCTGCCACGCCGATCAGCACGCCGGCCAGCGCCGCGGCGAGCTCGCGGCGGCCGGCGACCAGGGCGACGGCCAGGCCGGCCATGGCGGCTGGGAAGACGACGTCGAGACCGAGGGCCTCCGGATCCGGCAGCGCCTGGCCGCCCAGGAAGCCCAGCGCCGTGGCGCCGATCCAGGGGACGCAGACCAGCGCCGCGGCGATCCAGTAGCCCGGCCCGTCGAAGCGGCCGACGCGGCGGAAGTGAGCCAGTCCGAGGGCGAACGTCTCGTCCACGAGCACGTGAGCGCTCGCTGCTCGGTAGGGGATCGATCGACCACGGAACCACGGCGCCAGCGCGGCCGAGTAGAGCAGGTGGCGGGCGTTGAGGAGGAAGGTCAGGAGCACGACGGCGGGCCACGCCACGCCGCCGGCGATCAGGCCGACGGCCGCGAACTGCGACGCTCCGGCAAGCACGAAGACGCTCATCGCCAGCGCTTCCACGAGCGAGAAGCCGGCGGAGCGCGCGGCCAGGCCGTAGACGACGGCGAAGGCGGCGGCGGACAGCGTGATGGCCAGCGATTCGACCACCAGCCGCCGCCGCAGCGCGCCCAGCTCGACCTGCTGCGGTGGATCGGCGGAACCCGCGTTCACGGCCATGCCGGCATCGTAGCGGCCGGCGGCGTAACCGGGCAACCATATTTCAGTGGTTACTCGAGCGGTGCGCTCAGCGCAGGAACGCCTCGCCGCAGGTGTCGCAGACCGTGTACATCGCTCGTCGTTCGAGGGCGTAGCCCGCCACGTGCAGGCGCCCGTCGAAGTCTCCCCTCGGGCAGACCCAGACCCACCACTCCGCGTCCGGGGCGACCTCGCCGAGCGGCGTGGCCTCCGCCGCGACGCGCTCGCGCAAGCCCTCGAAGCGGTCCAGGGCTGCCTCCACGGCTTCGCTCCGTTGGGCTTCGCTCTCCCGCCCCGCCGGGTAGTTCTGGGCGATGTTCGAGCTCACGGGCCTCCTCGGGTGGCACGACGGGCACCAGGGAGCGCCCGGGTGGATCGAGAGGGAACGGAACGGCCAGCCGCGGAGGTCGTGAGCGCGGCGCGACCGGCCGGACCCGGAGTATACCGCGCGCTACCACACGCTCGGCCCGCCCTCGGATCGAGGATCGGTGGTCGCTGCGATGGCCTCGAGGGGCTCGTCCTCGGGCCCGCCCGGACCTCGTCGCGAGGGCTGGCCCCGCCACGACAGTTCGAGCGCGTGCTGGTGTCCCAATGACGGGTCGAAGTCGGCACGCCAGCTCACCCGGTGGCCACGGGCCTCCAGCCCGGCTGCCACCTCCGGATCGAAACGACCCTCGAGCGCGGTCACAGAGGGCGGCCCGTGATGCCGGACGACGTCGGCCGCCCAGCGCGGCATCGCGACCGCGGAGGCGATGTCGAGGCCGCCGTCCACCACCGCGGAGACGAACTGGGCGAAGACCTGCGGCTGGATCTCGCCGCCCATGGAGCCGTGCACGAGCCACGGGCGGCCGTCGCGCATGAGCATCCCGGGCGTGAGGGTGTGCATCGTCCGCTTGCCCGGCGCGAGCGCGTTGGGGTGCCGAGGCTCGAGGCTGAAGAAGGCGCCGCGGTTCTGGAAGGCGATGCCCGTCTGCGGGTCGGCCAGGCCGGACCCGAAGCCGGCGTAGTTCGACTCGATGAGGCTGACCGCGCTGCCCCAGCGATCGGCCGCGGCCAGGTAGACGGTGCCACCCCCCCGTGGCGCTCGAAGGGCCCGCGGGACGGCCACGGCGTCGGGGTCGATGGTCGCGGCGAGCTCTGCGGCGTGCGCGGGGGAGATCATCGTGGCGAGGGCGTCCGGCACCATCCAGGCGGGGTCGGTCAGCCAGCGGTCGCGGTCCGCGAAGACGCGGCGCGCGGCCTCCAGGGCCACGTGCACCCAGCGCGCGTCGCGGACGCCGAGCGACCCGAAGGCCGAGCGCGGCGGCGGCTCGAAACAGGCCAGCACGCCGAGCAGCTCCAGGGCCAGCACGCCCGAGCTGTTGGGCGGGTGGCTCGTCGCCTGCAGGCCGCGGTAGGTCGTGACCAGCGGCTCGCCCCACTCGGAGCGGTGAGCGGCCAGGTCTGCCGCGGAGACCGGCGCGCCTCGTGCAGCCAGGTAGCGCGCCGTGCGGCGCGCCAGGCGACCCTCGTAGGCCGCGTCGGGGCCTTCCGCGGCGAGGCGACGCAGCGTCCCGGCCAGGCCGCTGATGACCACCGTCTCGCCCAGCCGCCACGCTCGGCCGCGTGCCCGGAAGACGCGTGCCCAGTCCGAGCCCGGCCCGTGCAGGGCCACCCCGCGCTCGACGGCGCTGATCCAGCCCGGCGTGGCCGGGAACCCTTCGGCCAGCTCGATCGCAGGCTCCAGCAGCGTGGCCCAGGCCAGACGGCCATGGCGGGTGTGCGCGTCGCCCCACGAGCGGACCGCGCCCGGCACGGTGACCGTCCACGGTCCGTGCAGGGGCAGCCGACGGCCGCGCACCGCGGACCGCGCCGCCTCGATGGTGGCCGCGGCACCCGAGCGGCCGCTGCCGTTGAGCGAGCTCTGGCGGCCGTCCGCCCAGATCAGCCAGAAGGCATCGCCTCCCAGGCCGCAACTGTGGCTGGCGACGACGGCCAGGGCCGCGTTCGTGGCGATCGCCGCGTCCACGGCCGAACCGCCAGCACGGAGGATGCCCAGGCCGGCCTCGCTGGCGAGGCGCTGCGGGCTGACGACGGCGCCGCGGCGACCGAAGGCGGGCGTGCTGGGGACGAGGATCGCTTCGTTCACACCGCCGTTGAGGGTAGCGGCTGCGCGCCAGGCGGCGTGGGCGGATTGGGCGGAAAGGCTGGCAGCACGACACCGACCCGTGCGCCGCCGCCCGCGGGATCCTCGGCGAAGGCGCGGCCGCCGTGAGCCCGGGCCAGCTCCTCGACGATGGCGAGGCCCAGCCCGGTCCCTTCGCCGGCGCGGGATGGGTCGGCGCGGAAGAAGCGCTCGAAGACCCGCGGCAGCGCGGCCGCGGGGATGCCCGGACCGTCGTCTCGCACGGCCAGGAGCACGGCGCCGCCGGGCAGCGAGGCCACCTCGACCCGCACGTGCCCGCCGGGACGCGGCGCGGCGCGCAGGGCATTGCCGACGAGGTTGCCGAGGATCCGCTCGACGGCGCCGCGGTCGGCCGCCAGCGGCACGGCCTCGCCCGCGGGCGGCGCGCTGAGCTCCTGGCCTTCTGCCGAGGCGGTCGCGGCGAAGCGCTCGACGGCCTCGCGTGCCAGCTCCTGTGCGTCGAGCTGCTCAAGCTGCAGGGGGCGGCCGCCCGATTCGAGGTCAGCCAGGGCGGCGAGATCGTCGACCATGCGCGAAAGGCGGGCGGTCTCCTCGCCG
>DATHCS010000248.1:0-13355 GCA_035319405.1 Candidatus Dormiibacterota bacterium
CGGCAAGAACGTCGCGGTGGACGTGCCGATCGTGGGCGACGTCCGGCGCGTGCTGGCGGCGCTCACGCCGCTGGTGCGCGAGGTCCCGCAGGCGGAACGCAAGGCCTACTTCGCCCAGCTCGCCGAATGGCGCCGCGAGAGCGAGGCGACCAGCTGGCACGGTTCCGGGGCGTGGCGCGATGGCCTGCTCTCGGCCGACTACGTCGTGAGCCGCATCGGCGAGCTCACCGGTCACGACGCGACCCTGGTCGCGGACGTCGGCCAGAACCAGATGTGGCTGGCCCGCTACGGGGGCTTCCGGCGCCCGCACTCGCACCTCTCCTCGGGCGGGCTGGGAACGATGGGCTACAGCGTGCCCGCCGCAATGGGCGCCGCGCTGGGACGGCCCGACAAGGAGACCTGGGCGATCACCGGTGACGGCGGCTTCCAGATGACGATGCAGGAGCTGGCGACGCTGGTGCAGGACCGCATCCCGGTGCGCATCGCCCTCTTCGACAACAAGAAGCTGGGCATGATCCGCCAGTGGCAGGAGATCATCTACGCGGGGAACTACCACTCGGCGAGCCTGCTCAGCCCCGACTACCTCAAGCTGTGCGAGGCCTACGGCATCCCGGCCTGGAAGGCCACGCGGCCCGATGAGGTGGATGAGGCGATCGCGGCGGCGCGCACCGTCGAGGGCCCTGCCTTCGTGTGGTTCGAGATCGCCGAGGAGCAGAACGTCTTCCCCATGATGCCCGCCGGCAAGGGCCTCTCCGACCTGATCGAGAAGTGGGGCGGGGCGGACGAATGAGCGTCGACGGCGACGGGGCCGCGCCCGTCGCGGCGCGTTACGTCCCCGGCTCGGGGGAGCCGCGACGCCACGTGCTGGTCGCGATCGTCAACAACCGAACGGGCGTGCTGAACCGGGTCGCGAGCCTCATGCGCGCCCGCAACTTCAACGTCGAGTCGCTGGCCGTGGGCCACACGGAGGACCCGGCGGTCAGCCGCATGACGATCACGCTGCGCGGCGACGACCACGGCGTGGAGCAGCTGAGCAAGCAGCTCTATCGCCTGGTCGACGTGCTCAAGGTGCAGGACGTGACCGCGGAGCGGCGCATCGAGCACGAGCTGGCCCTCATCAAGGTCCGCGCCAGCAACGCCAACCGAGCCGAGATCCTGAAGGTGGTGGAGCTCTACAAGGGGCGCGTCGTCGACATCGCCGCCGACTCGATCATCGTCGAGGCGACCGGTCCGGAGGACGAGATCGACGCGCTGGTGGCACTGGTGGGCAACTTCGGGATCAAGGAGATGGTGCGCACGGGGAGCATCGCCATGCAGCGCGGTGCGGCGACCGTGGAGTACGAAGGAGCGAACGGCTGATGGGTGCCCGCATGTACTACGACCGCGACACCGAGCCGGCCGCGCTGCTGGGGCAGTCGATCGCGGTCATCGGATACGGCAGCCAGGGACACGCGCATGCCCAGAACCTGAAGGACTCGGGCTTCGCCGTGGTGGTGGGCCTGCCGCCCGGCTCGAAGAGCCGGGCCGTGGCCGAGGAGGCCGGCATCGGGGTGCTCGACGTGCCCGAGGCGGTCAAGGTCGCCGACGTCATCATGATGGCCATCCCCGACACGGCCCAGAAGGCGGCCTACGATCGCGACGTCGCGCCCTTCCTGCGGCCGGGCCAGTTGCTGATGTTCGCCCATGGCTTCAACATCCATTTCGGGCGCATCGACCCGCCCGAGGGGATCGACGTGGGGATGGTGGCGCCGAAGGGACCCGGCCACCTGCTGCGCTCGGTGTACCTCAGCGGAGGCGGCGTGCCGGCCCTCTTCGCCGTCCACCGCGAGGCCACCGGCACGGCCCGGGCGCGCGTGCTGGCCTACGCCTACGGCCTCGGCTGCACCCGGGCGGGCGTGCTGGAGACGACCTTCGCCGAGGAGACCGAGACCGACCTCTTCGGCGAGCAGGCCCTCCTCTGCGGCGGCGTCTCGTCACTCGTGAAGGCGGCCTTCGAGACGCTCGTCGAGGCCGGCTACCAGCCGGAGCTGGCCTACTTCGAGACGATGCACGAGCTGAAGCTGATCGTGGATCTCATGTACCGCGGCGGCCTCAACTTCATGCGCTTCAGCGTCTCCGACACGGCCGAGTACGGCGACTACGTCTCCGGCCCGCGCGTGACCGAGGGAGCCAAGGCGGCCATGAAGGACGTCCTGAGCGACATCCAGAGCGGTGCCTTCGCCGCTCGCTGGATCGCGGAGCAGGAGTCGGGCGGAGCGGAGTTCCAGCGCCTGCGCGAGCAGGACCGCGGGCACCAGATCGAGCGCGTCGGTGCTGAGCTGCGCGCGCAGATGGCCTGGCTGGACCCGGTCGAGGTGCATGCCGGCCAGGTGCAGGCGGCGGCCGGACAGCGGAAGGGATCCGCGACGACATGAGCGACCCGGCCGGCACGGCGGGATGGGAGGCGGGCCGGGTACGCATCTTCGACACGACCCTGCGCGACGGCGAGCAGGCTCCCGGCGCCGCGCTGACCGCGGAAGAGAAGCTGGAGGTCGCCCGCCAGCTCGTCCGTCTGAGGGTGGACGTCATCGAGGCCGGTTTCCCGGCCGCCTCGCCGGGCGACTGGGACGCCGTCCACCGCATCGCCCGCGAGACGCGCGGCCCCGCCGTGGCCGCCCTCGCCCGCTGCCGGGACGGCGATCCGCAGCGCGCCGTCGAGGCGATCCGCGTCGCCGAGCGACCGCACCTCCACGTCTTCATCGCCACCAGCGACATCCACCTGGTGCACAAGCTCCACCTCGACCGCGAACAGGCGCTCGCCGAAGCGGTCCGCTGGGTCGGCTACGGTCGCAAGGCCCTCGGCCCCGATGCCGAGGTCGAGTTCAGCGCCGAGGACGCCAGCCGCACCGATCCGGAGTTCCTGCTGCGCGTCTACGAGGCGGTCGTGGACGCGGGGGCCAGCACCGTCAACATCCCCGACACCGTGGGCTACGCGATCCCCGACGAGTTCGGGCGACTGGTGCGCGCCGTCGTGGAGCGCGTCGGCTCGGGCGCGGTCGTCTCGGTCCACTGCCACAACGACCTGGGGCTCGCCACGGCCAACACGCTGGCCGCGGTGCAGGCCGGGGCGCGCCAGGTCGAGGTGACGGTGAACGGCCTCGGGGAGCGGGCCGGCAACGCCTCGCTCGAGGAGGTCGTGATGGCCCTGCGCACGCGGCCGGGCCAGTTCGACGAGCGCGTCACCCGCGTGGCCACGGAGCAGATCACGTCCGCCAGCCGTCTCGTCAGCTACCTGACCGGCTTCGTCGTGCAGCCCAACAAGGCCATCGTGGGGGGCAACGCGTTCGCCCATGAATCGGGCATCCACCAGGACGGGTTCCTGAAGAACCCGCTCACCTACGAGATCATGACGCCGCAATCCGTGGGGCTCTCGGGCTCGACCCTCTCCATCGGCAAGCTCTCCGGCCGCCGCGGCCTGCAGGGCAAGCTGCGCGAGCTGGGCCACGAGCTCGAGGGGCCGACCCTCGACGCGGCCTATCGAGCGGTGGTGGCGCTGGCCGACGCGAAGAAGGACGTCACCGATGCGGATCTGCTGGCCATCGTCGAGCAGCAGACCGCGGAAGCGGCGCCCGAGGCGACCGCGGGCCCCGTGCGCCTGGACGGTTGGAGCGTCACGTCCTCGGCGGGCGGCCGCTCCACGGGCAGCGTCTCGCTGATCGTGCAGGGCGAGCCATGCACCGCCGAGGCCATGGGCAATGGACCGGTCGACGCGCTGTTCGGCGCGGTCGACGCGGCGGTGGCGCCGGCCCTCGGCTGGCACCCCGTGCTGACCGAGTACGAGATCCGCGCGGTCACGGCCGGCGAGGACGCCCAGGGGCAGGCGCTGGTGCGCTGTCGCCGCTCGAGCGACCCGCCCGACGCCGATCCGGCGACCGGGCACGGTCTGTCGACCAACATCATCGAGTCCTCGCTCGAGGGCTACCTGGCCGCGCTCAACAAGCTCGTTCGCGGCGCGCCGGTCGAGGGCCGTCGGCCGTGACGACGCCCGGCATCCCGGCCAGCCGAACCCACCACTACCGCCTGGTCGTCATCCCCGGCGACGGCGTCGGCCCGGAGGTCGTCAGCGCTGCACGGGAGGTGCTCGAGGCGGCGGGGGCGCGCTTCGGCTTCCAGTTCGCATGGCAGGACCTCCTCGTCGGCGGTGCGGCCATCGACGCCTTCGGGGTGGCCCTGCGCGACGTCGACCTGGCCACGTGCCGCGAGGCCGACGCGGTGCTGCTTGGCGCCGTCGGCGGGCCCCGTTGGGACGACCCGAACGCGGCCGTGCGCCCCGAGCAGGCCCTCTTCGCGCTGCGCGGCGGCCTCGGCCTCTATGCGAACCTGCGACCGGTAGTCGTCGATCCGCCGCTCGTGGCGGCCTCGCCGCTGCGCCCCGAGCGATTGGCCGGGGCGGACCTGCTGATCGTGCGCGAGCTCACGGGCGGCATCTACTTCGGCCGCCCTTCCGAGGAGCGGCGAACGGCCGAGGGCCGCGAGGCGGTCGACACGCTGCGCTACACCGAGGGTGAGATCCGACGCGTGGTGCGCCTGGCCTTCGAGCTCGCGCAGGGGCGGCGGCGCCACCTCACGAGCGTGGACAAGGCCAACGTGCTGGCGTCCTCCCGCCTGTGGCGCAAGGTCGTCGAGGAAGTCCGCGTCGAGTACCCCGAGGTGATCGTCGAGCATCGCCTGGTGGATGCCGCGGCGATGCTGCTGGTGCAGCGGCCGAACGCGTTCGACGTGCTGGTGACCGAGAACCTGTTCGGCGACATCCTCTCCGACGAGGCGGCCGTGCTCGCCGGCTCACTGGGCATGCTGCCCTCGGCCTCCCTGGGCGAACGCTTGACGAGCCATGGCCGCTTCGGGCTCTACGAGCCGATCCACGGATCCGCGCCCGACATCGCCGGCCGCGGGGTGGCCAATCCCATCGGCACGATCCGCTCGGCGGCCATGCTGCTGCGCTGGTCGCTCGGCGAGCCCGAGGCGGCGGACGCCGTCGAGGCGGCCGTGGCGCAGGCCCTTGCCGACGGTCACGGAACGCCCGACCTGGGCCGCGAGGAGGGCACCGTCGAGGTGACCGGGGCCATCCGCGATCGGGTCGGGGTGCCTTCGGTCGCGGCGCGAGCACAGCCGTGACGCGGGCACGAGTCGACGGTGGTCGGAGGGAGGCCGAGCCGATCGTGCTCTATGACACGACCCTGCGCGACGGGACGCAGGGGGAGGGGCTCGTCCTCTCGCTGGCGGACAAGCTCAAGATCGCGCGCCGCCTCGACGATGCGGGCTTCAGCTACGTCGAGGGCGGCTGGCCGGGCTCCAACCCCAAGGACGTGGACTTCTTCGAGGCGGCCCGGGGCGTCACCTGGCGCCATGCCCGGATCGCCGCCTTCGGCAGCACCCGGCACCGTGCCAACCGCCCCGAGCAGGATCCGAACCTGCAGGCCCTGGTGGCTTCCGGAGCGCCGGTGGTCACGATCTTCGGCAAGAGCTGGCTGCTCCACGTGACCGAGGTGCTGGGCGCCACCCCCGACGAGAACCTGGCCATGATCGGGGACTCGGTGGCCTACTGCCGCGCCGGCGGACGCGAGGTCGTCTACGACGCCGAGCACTTCTTCGACGGTTATCGCGCCGACCGCGCGTATGCCCTGGCCACGCTGCGAGCCGCCCACGTGGCCGGCGCGACCAGCCTCGTGCTGTGCGATACCAACGGCGGCACGATGACCGATGAGCTGGCGACCATCGTGCAGGACGTCATCTCGACCCTGGAGCTGCCCAGCACGTACGGCATCCACGTGCACGACGACGCCGGCCTGGCGGTGGCCAACTCGCTGGCCGCCGTGCGGTCAGGCGTGCGCCACGTTCAGGGCACCATCAACGGCTACGGCGAGCGGTGCGGCAACGCCAACCTGGTCACCATCTGGGCCGACCTCGCGCTCAAGATGGATCTCCCCACGGTGCCCCCGGGCCAGGACCTGCAGGGCCTCACCGAGCTGTCGCGCTTTGTGGCCGAGGTGGCCAACGTGACGCCGGATCCGTACCAGCCGTACGTCGGCGCGAGTGCCTTCGCCCACAAGGGGGGCGTGCACGGCGCGGCGACGGCCAGGGTCCGCCACAGCTACCAGCACGTGGATCCGGCCCGCGTCGGCAACGAGACCCGCCTGGTGGTCTCGGAGCTGGGCGGTCGCGTCAACGCCCAGTGGCGGGCGGAGCAGCTGGGTCATCAGCTCGAGGGCGTGCTCGACCCGCGCGAGCTGTCGCGGCTCGTCAAGCGGCTGGAGGCAGACGGCGCCAGCTTCGAGGGCGCCGAGGCCTCGTTCGAGCTCCTCATCCGCCGCCATCAGCCGGACTACCGGGCGCCGTTCCGCCTGCTCGACTTCACCGTGCTCGTGGAGCAGCGCGATGGCGCCGAGCTGCGCGCCGAAGCGACCGTCAAGGTGGAGGTGGACGGGGAGGTGCTGCACACGGCGGCCGACGGCAACGGACCGGTGCACGCGCTCGACCAGGCCCTGCGCAAGGCCCTCCGCGCCTTCTATCCCGAGCTCGACGCGGTGCACCTGGTCGACTACAAGGTGCGCATCCTCGATGGCGAGGCGGCCACCGCGGCGAGGACCCGCGTGCTGATCGAGTCGAGCAGCCCGGCCGCCACTTGGAGCACCGTCGGTTCCGACACGAACATCATCGCCGCGTCGTGGCAGGCGCTTGGCGATTCGCTGGAATACGCTCTCTGGAAGGGCGACGCGCGACCGAGCCGGCGCGACGAGCGACACTTCACGACCATCCCCGGAGGACGAGCATGAGCGACCCCGCAGCGGCCACTGTCGAGCAGGGCATCCGCCTGGCCCGCTGGAGCGTCGCCACCGGCTCCAACGTGCAGAGCCGGGGCGTGGTGATCGTCGAGAGCGGCGATCACCAGTGGGAGGGCACGGCCGAGGGCAACGGCGCGATCGATGCGCTGCTGCGAGCGGTCGACGAGGCGCTGCACGACGTGTTGCAGGGGCACCCGCGCCTGCTGGCGTACGACGTGCACGCCGTGGCCGAAGGCCCCGACGCGGCCGGCCGCGTAACGGTCCAGCTCGCGCCCCCAGGCGGCGCCACCGGCCGACGCGCGCGCGGCGTGTACGAGGCCAGCACCGTGAGCACCAACATCGTGGCCGCCTCGATCGAGGCCTACCTGGAGGCGATCAACCTGCTCCTGGCGGAAGCCCACTGGGCCGGGGCGACGAGCGCCGCCGCCAACCGCGGCAAGTCGCGGTCGGCAGGCCATGCCCAGCCGGCGGCCGAGTACGACGAGGCCGCCGCCGAGCACGACACGACGGCCTGGTTCGAGCGCTAGGCAGCGCGCCCGAGGCTCAGATCGCGGACGCGCAGAACTTGCACTTCGTGGCGTCGGGCGCGTTGGCCTCCTTGCAGAAGGGGCAGGGCTTCGTCGGCGCCGCGTCTTCCTCCTTGATGAAGCTGCGGGCCACCAGGAACACCACCAGGGCGATGATCACGAAGCTGATGCAGGCGTTGATGAAGGAGCCCCAGCGGATGGCCACCTCGGAGCCGTCCTTGGCCGTGCCGAGCACGACCTTGAGGCTGCCGAAGTCGACCCCGCCCAGCGCGAAGCCGATCGGCGGCATGATCAGGTCGTTGACGAACGAGGTCACGACCGCGCCCAGCGCGGCGCCGATGATCACGCCGATGGCCAGGGCCAGGGCGTTGGTCTTGAACAGGAACTCGCGGAACTCGTGCAGCATCTCGCCTCCTATCCCGGGCCCGTGCCGCTCCTCGGCCGGCGCGCCCCCATGATGCCTTCCAGGCCAGGCGGCGGGGGCCCCGCGCTGTCGGCCGCGGGACCGCGACGAGGCCTCCGTGTCACGCGGTAGGCGACCGCTGCGCATCGCGTACCCCGGCGAGCCGGGGGCGTTCGCGGAGGAGGCGGCGCTGGCGGCCTCGCCCGACGCCCTGCCCGTGCCCCTGCCCGGCTTCGCCGACGTCTTTGCGGCCGTGGGCGCCGGCCGCGCGCCTGCCGACGAGCCCGGCGACGGCGCACTCGCGGCCGGCGTGCTGCCGATCGAGAACGTCCTCGGCGGGACGGTGCGCGAGACCTATGACCTGCTGCTGGCCAACCGGGCGGTGATCGTCGACGAGGTCGTCGTGCCCGTCTCGCTGTGCCTGGCCGCCCTGCCCGGGCAGGGCCTTGACGGGATCACGCGCGTGTACTCCCACGTCCAGGCCCTTGCCCAGGCGAGCCGGTTCCTCGGCGCCCGGCCGTGGACCCTGCTGACCACGTACAACACGGCCGCGGCGGGGCGGCTGCTGATCGAATCGCGCGAACGGTCGGCCGCGGCGGTGCTCTCGCCGCGGGCCGCCCAGCGCCTGGGGCTGGCCGTGCTCGCACGCACCATCGAGGATGAGCCGGACGATCGGACGCGCTTCCTCGTGATCGCGCGCTCGCCGGAGGCGTGGCCGTCGCCGACGCCTGCCCGCCCCTTCCGGACGACGCTCGTGTTCGGGCTGCCCAACGTCACCGGCGCCCTCGCCGGGGCCCTGATCGGTCTCGCGGAGGCGGGCCTCAACCTCAGCAAGCTCGAATCGCGGCCGCTTCCGGGCCGGGCCTGGGAGTATGTGTTCTGGGCCGACCTGGACGGTGACGCGAGCGCGCCCGAGAGCGCCGCCGCGCTGGAGGTCCTGAGCGCGCGCGTGTCCTTCCTGCGCGTGCTGGGGAGCTATCCCAGGGCCGCCGAACCCGCGGCCGCGACAACGCCGGCGGGGTCCGCCTAGTCGAGTTCCAGCCAGCCCTCGAGGATGGGCACCGTGCGGCCGGTCAGGCGCACGCTGCGGGCCGTGCCCTCCGAGTAGAAGGAGACCTCCACCTCGAGCCGCGACGGCCGTCCCACCTCCACGCCCTGCTCGATGATCAGGTGGCGGCGCTCGTCCTGCGCCCCGCCGAGCGTGCCCAGGTAGACGGCGATGGGCCCCGCCGCGCCGCCGGTGGCGGGATCCTCCTGGATGCCCACCGCGGGATCCACCAGCACCCGGGCGTGCACATCGGCGTCCGGGATGACCCCCAGGTTGCCCGGTGCCACGAGGGCCACGCTGTCGCTGCCATAGCGCCGCGCCACCATCGCGGCGGCGGCGTTGCGCTCGCTGCGCACGGCGGCGAGCGTGACCACGTCCCGGAAGGGCACCACCAGGTACGGCGCTCCCGTGGTCGCCGCGCGGGGCGGGACCTGCGCGGCGCCGTAGGCGGTGCCGTCGATATCGGTCCAGCCGAACGCATCCTCGCCGACCTCGAGGGCCGCGGCCAGGGCGGGCAGGTCGGCCGGGTCGAGCGCGTCGAGCAGGTGCGGGGTGCCCTGGGTCATCTGGACCGCGCCGGGCCGTCCGTCACGCACCTCGATGGCCAGCGGCAGCACGCCGATGGCGACCTCCTGGCTGACCTCGATGGCCGGCTCGCGGAGGGCGAAGCGGCGCTCGTCGGCGAGGACCCAGGCCGTGCCGATCGAAGGGTGGCCGGCAAAGGGAAGCTCCAGGCCCGGCGTGAAGATGCGCATGCGGTAGGTCGCGCCCTCGGCGAGCCCGGCGTCCGTCGGCGGCAGGACGAACGTGGTCTCGGAGAGGTTCATCTCGCGGGCGATGGCCTGCATCTCCTCGTCCGCGAGACCCTCGGCGATGGGGAAGACCGCGAGCGGATTACCGGCAAAGGGCCGATCGGTGAAGACATCCACCTGGCGGAAGCGGTAGCGACGTGCCACCCGCGCAGGATAGCCGTGCGGCGAGCGTAGAATCGACGGCCAGCCCCGCCCGAAGGAGTGCCCATGGCCACGGTCGCCACGAAACCCCATCCCATCTTCCTGGCCGGACGGTGGGTCGATTCGCCCGACCTGCTCGAGGTGAGCAATCCGGCCCATCCGGACGAACCCGCGGGGCACACCTACCAGGCCACGGCCGCGCAGTACGAGGAGGCCGTCGAGGCGGCCGTGGCGGCCTTCGAGGTGACCCGCCGCCTGCCGGCCTACGAGCGGGGGGCGATCCTGCGCAACGTGAGCGCCGGCATCCGGGCGCGCCGCGAGGAGCTGGGGCGGCTCATCGCGCTCGAGGCGGGCAAGCCGATCCGCGACGCGCTGGTGGAGGTCGATCGGGCCGTGCTGACCTTCCGCCTCGGCGCCGAGGAGGCGGAGCGCATGGTCGGCGAGACCATCCCGCTCGACCTGATGGCCGCCTCGAAGGGGCGCTACGGCATCACTCGGCGGTTCCCGATCGGGCCGATCGCCGGTATCAGCCCCTTCAACTTCCCGCTCAACCTGGCCGCTCACAAGGTCTCGCCGGCCCTGGCCTCGGGGAACCCGATCGTGCTCAAGCCGCCGTCCAAGGACCCGCTGGTGATGCTTGCCGTGGCCGAGATCATCGAGGAGGCCGGGGCGCCTCCCGGCTCGGTCAGCGTGCTGCCCATGACCCGCGAGCTGGGCGACCGCATGGTCGAGGACCCTCGCTTCAAGCTGCTCACCTTCACCGGCAGTCCGGCCGTCGGCTGGCACATGAAGGAGCGGGCAGGCAAGAAGAAGGTGGTGCTCGAGCTGGGTGGCAACGCCGGCGTGATCGTTGACCAGGGCGCCGACCTGGCCTGGGCCGCGAAGCGGATCCTCGTCGGTGCCTACGCCTACAGCGGGCAGGTCTGCATCAGCGTGCAGCGCATGTTCGTGCACGAGGCCGTCTGGGACGAGTTCATGGAGCGCTTCGTCGAGGGTGCGCGCAGGCTGCGCGTGGGTGACCCGCTCGATCCCGAGACCGAGGTCGGCCCGATGGTCGACGTGGCGGCAGCGACGCGCACGCAGGCCTGGGTGGACGAGGCGGTGGGCCTCGGTGCGAAGGTGCTGTTCGGTGGCCGTGCCGAGGGCAGCTTCTTCCCGCCCACCGTCCTGACCGAGACGCCGGTCGAGGCCAAGGTCTGCTCGAACGAGGCGTTCGCGCCGCTCGTGGTGGCCTTCCCCTTCCGCGACTTCGACGACGCCGTGCGGCAGGTCAACGACTCCTTCTACGGCCTGCAGACGGGCGTCTTCACCAACGACCTGGCGCACGCGTGGCGGGCCTTCGAGGGGCTCGAGGTCGGCGGCGTGATCGTCAACGACATCCCGACCTACCGCGTCGACCACATGCCCTACGGCGGCGTGAAGGACTCGGGCCTCGGTCGCGAGGGACTGCGCTGGGCCATCGAGGACATGACCGAGCTGCGCATCATGGTGCTGGCCTGGCCCCAGTAGGCGGGCCATCCATGCCGCGCGGGGCGAGGGGACTCGCTCAGCGGTGCGGCCGGGCACCACGAACGGCGGCGGGAGGGCCGTCGCGGGCTACCATGCGCCCGTGAACTTCGAGCGCTCCAACGCCATCGCCGCCCGCCTCCACGAAGTGGTCCCCGGCGGCGCCCACACCTACGCCAAGGGTGACGATCAGTACCCCGAGGGGATGGCGCCGGTCATCGAGCGCGGCGACGGCTGCCGAGTCTGGGATGTCGACGGCAACGTCTTCATCGAGTACGGCATGGGCCTTCGCGCGGTGACCCTGGGTCACGCCTACCCGCCCGTCGTGGCTGCCGTCGAGCGGGCGATGCGCCGCGGCCTCAACTTCGTGCGACCGGCCGCGCTCGAGCTGGCGGCCGCCGACGCGCTGCTCGACCTCCTGCCCAACGCGCAGATGGTGAAGTTCGCCAAGAACGGCTCTGACGTCACGACTGCGGCGGTCAAGCTGGCACGCGCCGCGACCGGCCGTGACCTGGTGGCCGCGTGCGGCGACCAGCCCTTCTTCTCGACCGACGACTGGTTCATCGGCAGCACGTCCATGGCCGCCGGCATCCCACAGGCCATACGCGACCTGACGCTGCGCTTCCCCTACAACGACGTGCCCGCGCTGGAGGCGCTCTTCGCGGCGCATCGGGGCTCCATCGCCTGCCTCGTGATGGAGGCCGCCACCTCCGTCGAGCCCCAGCCTGGCTACCTCGATGCGGTGCAGGCCCTGTGCCGGCGCGAGGGCGCGATCTTCATCCTGGACGAGATCATCACCGGCTTCCGCTGGCATCTCGCGGGGGCCCAGGCGGTCTACGGCGTGCAGCCGGACCTGGCCACGTTCGGCAAGGCGCTGGGCAACGGCTACTCGATCGCCGCGCTGGTCGGCCGTCGGGAGTTGATGGAGCTGGGCGGCCTGCACCACGAGGGCGAGCGCGTCTTCCTCCTCTCGACCACCTTCGGCGCCGAATCGACGTCCCTCGCCGCGGCCCTGGAGGTGATGCGCATCTACCGCGAGGAGGGCGTCATCGAGCGCCTCTACCAGGCGGGCGAGCGCCTGCAGGTCGGCATCGCCGAGGTGGCGGGGGCGCGCGGCGTGGCCGACCGCTTCCAGCTGCGCGGGCGGTCCTGCAACCTCGTCTTCGCGACGCTCGATGCCGATGGCGCGCCGTCGCAGGCCTTCCGCACGCTCTTCCTGCAGGAGCTCATCTCGCGCGGCGTGCTCGGGCCATCGTTCGTGGTGAGCCTGTCGCACGGCCCTGCCGAGATCGACCAGACCGTCGAGGCGATCGACGGCGCGCTGGCCGTCTACGCTCGGGGGCTCTCCGACGGCGTCGAGCGGCACCTTCGGGGGCGACCGGTGCAGCCGGTCATGCGAGCTCGCAACTGAAGTCGGATCCGGGCCCGCCGGCCGTGCCGGATGCCGCGGCCGTGGCGCCAGAGGCGGGCCCTCCGCCGCCGGGCGCGGTCTCCGTGGTCATTCCCACCCGCGGCCGGCACGAGCTGGTGTTGCGAGCCATCCGCAGCGCCACGGAGCAGCGGCCGGCGCCGTTCGAGGTCATCGTCGTCGCCGACGGCCCGGATCCCGAGCTGGCGGCGGTCATCGAGGACGCGGAGACCGTCAGCTGCCGGCTGATCGAGCTACCGAACCGCGTCGGAGCGGCCGCCGCTCGCAACGCGGGCGTCCAGGCGGCCCGCGGCGAATGGGTCGCGCTCCTCGACGATGACGACGAGTGGCTGCCCGGGAAGCTTGGGCGGCAGTTGGCCGCGGCCGCGGCGGCGAGCTGCGCGCGGCCGGTGGTCTCCGGTGCGGTCTCCGTGCGGACGCCGCGCGCCACCTTCACGCTGCCGCGCCGACTGCCGGCGGCGGGCGAGCCAGTGAGCGAGTGGCTGACCGTCCGCCACGGCCTCTTCCACGGGGAGGGCTTCGTGCAGACCTCGACCCTGCTGGCTCCCCGGCGACTCTTCCTCGAGCAACCATTCGACGTCTCGCTGCCGCGCCTGCAGGAGACCGACTGGCTCCTGCGCGTCCTGCACGAGGGCGCCTGCCTCACCGTCGTGCCGGCCCTGGTCGCC
>DATHCS010000249.1:0-3433 GCA_035319405.1 Candidatus Dormiibacterota bacterium
CGCTCGTGGAGGGAGATGCCACCCTGCTGATGGGCCTCTGGTCGACCCGCTACCTCAGTGCCGCCGAGCAGCTCGACCTGCTGCGCCAGTCGAGCGATCCCCAGCAGCTGGCCCTGCTGGCCACCTTGCCGCCCTTCCTCGTGCAGCAGCTGCTCTTCCCCTACCAGCAGGGAGCCGCCTTCGTGAGCGGGCTGTACGCCCGCGGCGGCTGGCCGGCGGTGGATGCGGTCTACGAGCGTCCTCCGGACTCGAGCGCGCAGGTCCTGCACCCCGACCTGTATGCCGGTCACGTCGCACCACTGCCGGTCGACGGCGGAGCGACCGCCCTGGCGCGTGCGCTCGATGCGACGCGAGGGTCGGGCTGGCATGCAACGTACCAAGACACGCTCGGCGAGTTCACCCTGGGCCAGTGGCTGGCGCGTGGCGCGGGGACCGACGGCGCGGCCTCGGCGGCCGGCTGGCGCGGCGACGGGGCGGTGTACCTGGAGGGGCCCGCCGGCCACTGGTACCTGGTCATCAAGGCCGTCCTCGAGGGGAGTGACGAGGCGGCGCGTTTCGCGGCCGCGGCCACCGCGTCGTTGGCCGGCCTGGACGGCCAGTCGCGGGTTGAGACGGCGCCCGACGGACGCACGGTCACCGTGACGCTGGCCGACGTGCCGCTGCTGCCGCCGTCCTGAGCGCGGCTACATCGAGTCGGGGGCGGCGATCCCCAGCAGGCCGAGGGTGTTGGCGAGCGCCAGGCGGGTCGCCTGCACCAGGCGCAGGCGGAGGGCGGAAGTGGCTGGGTCGGCCGGGTCGACCACCCGCCGGTCGCGGTAGAACGCGTGGAAGATCGTGGCCAGCTCGGTGGCGTAGGCGGGCAGGCCCTGCGTCTCCTCGGCCGTCGCGGCGTCCTCGAGCACCTCGGGCAGGCGCAGCACCCCGCGGGCGAGCCCGAGCGCCACCGGGTCGTCGGCCAGTGCGCCCCGCAACGAGGGTGCCGGCAGGAGGCCCTCCTGCTCGGCCTTGCGCAGGATCGAGGCGATCCTCGCGTGGGCGTACTGGACGTAGTAGACGGGGTTGTCGGCCGACTGGCGCTTGGCCAGCTCGATGTCGAAGTCGATGCCGACCGTGTAGCCTCGCGCGCCGAAGAACCAGCGGGCCGCGTCTACGCCGATCTCGGCCAGCAACTCGTCGAGCGTGATGAACTCGCCGGCCCGCTTGGACATGGAGACCTCGACGCCGTCGCGCACGAAGCGCACCCACGCGATGAGCAGCACCCGCACGTCGTCCCGCGCGAAGCCCATCGCCTCGGCCGCGTTGCGCAGGCGCGCGACCGTGCCGTGGTGGTCCTGGCCCCACAGGTAGAGCAGCTCGTCGAAGCCACGGCCGAACTTGTCCACGAGGTAGCCGACGTCGGAGCCGAAGTAGGTGTAGTCACCGTTCGAACGGCGCACCACGCGATCCTTGTCGTCCCCGAAGGTCGTGGAGCGGAACCAGAGCGCGCCGTCCTCCTCGTAGAGGGCGCCGGCGGCCTGCAGGCGCTCGACGGCCTGCGCCACGAGCCCCTCGGCGTACAGCGAGCCCTCGCTCTTCCACACGTCGAAGCGAACCCCGAGCCGGGCGAGTGAGGCTTCGATGCCTGCCCGCACTCGCTCGGACGCCCATCGTCCGAGCAGCTCCTCCGCGTCCGCGCCGGGCGCGGTCGCGGCCGCCCACAGGTCCTGCGGCACGGCGGCAGCCAGCTCCGCCACGTACCCACCGTGGTAGCCGTCCTGGGGGATGGGCTCGCCGGCGCGCAGCGCCCGCACCGACCCTCCGAGGTTCCGGACCTGGCTGCCGAAGTCGTTGAAGTAGTACTCGCGCGTGACGGCATGGCCGGCCGCCTCCAGCACCCGTGCCAGCAGATCGCCCACGAAGGCGCCGCGCGCATTGCCGATGTGCAACGGGCCGGTCGGGTTGGCCGAGACGAACTCGACGTTGATTCGGCGCGGGCCCACGGCCCGCAGCCGACCGTACGCCGGCCCGGCCTCGACGGCCGCGTCCAGCGCGCGTTCGACGTAGGTCGGTGCGAGGTGGAGGTTGAGGAAGCCCGGGCCGGCCACCTCCACCGCCGCCAGCACCTCGGTGCCCGGATCCGCGCGGTCGATCCGTGCGGCCAGGGCGGCCGCGAGCGCCTCCGCGATGGCCCGGGGCGGGCGGCCGAGCGGGCGGGCCGTCTTGAGCGCCACCGCGGAGGCGTAGTCGCCATGGGTGAGGTCCGCGGGTCGAGCCACCTCGAGCGCGGCTTCGATCGCCTCACCGGGGAGGGGCGGCAACGCGCCCGATCCAGCGGCCGCATGCCAGGCCTCCTCGAGCAGCGTCTGCACGCGGCGGCGGGTCGGCTCGGGCGGGGCCGGGTCGGACGCGGGCTGCTGGGAGGCGCCGGAGGGCGCGCGCGGGTCGGGCATCGGCCCCCGAAGCGTACCCGCTCGGCCGGCCGTGGGACGGTGCGCCCGCGACTGGGGTCCTGGTACTGGCGTCCCGGATTTCGTTGCCGGGCCGCACCGAGGTGGTCGTTGTGGTGGGGTCAGGTTGGGCTGGTGGTCCGCGGGCCCCTGCCCGGCGACCTAGACAGGTACTAGGTCGCGGCCGGACAATAGTCCCGTCATCGTCCGGCGCGGTGCCGCTCATCCGGCGCCATGCACTCATCGAAAGGGCAGGAATCGATGCTCGCACGCTCGGTCATGGGGCCCTCCGGGGTCCCCTCCACGCGCACCCGCCGTCGCCTCGTCGGCCTCGCCTCCGGCGGCTTCGTCGTGGGCATGCTGCTCGGCCCTTCCGTGGCGGCCGTCAGCGCCGCGCAGCCGCAGTGGGCCAACGAGACGCTCGGCTCCATCTCCGTCTGCAAGCTCGTCGCGGACAACAAGGGCAACGTGTGGGCCGGGCCGGCCGGCTCGTCCTTCACCATCAGCTGGCGCGACGACGCAACCGACCAGGGCTGGACCCCCGTCGACGTTCCCGGCAGCACGACCTTCACCACGCCCCTCACCTGGAACGCCAACGTCCTCGCCCCGCACCAGGGCAACGACGCGCAGTGCGTCAAGATCTCCGACCTGCCGATGGGCGACTACTTCTACTCGCCCGAGCAGGTCAGCGGCTCCGGCTGGGCCACCCCGCTCTACAACGACCAGTTCACGACGACCGTCAACAACCTGAGCGACTTCCTCCCCTATGACGGTTCGCTGTGGAACGGCAATCCGGCCGATGACGACTCGCGCGACCGCAACTCGGACGGCCACATCATCCTCAACACCGATCGCCCCGACCGCGTCCTGCTGGTGCTGAACCGGCACGAGCAGCCGGAAGCGTCGGCGAGTCCGACGGAGTCGGCGGCGCCGACCGAGTCGACCGCGCCGACCGAGTCGACGGCACCCACCGAGAATCCCACCGGCTCAACCACGCCGACCGAATC
>DATHCS010000250.1:0-9031 GCA_035319405.1 Candidatus Dormiibacterota bacterium
CGCGGAGGTGCTGCTGGCCCGCGACATCCCGGTCGTCTTCGCCGGTCAGGCGGTGCCTACCCAGATGGCCTCCTTCGAGGTCGTCGAGCGGGGCGCGGCGGCCGGCATCGTGATCACCGCCAGCCACAACCCCTGGACCGATAACGGCTTCAAGGTCAAGTCGCCCTCGGGAGCCGCTGCGGGGCCGGAGATCCTGGCCGTGCTCGAGGCGGCCATTGGCGAGAACGGCGGCCAACCGATCGAGACGCGCCCCTTCGCGGACGCGGAGATGGCCGGCCTCGTCGAGCGCTTCGATCCGTACCCGGGCTACGAGGCGTACGTGCGGCGCACGGTCGACCTCGACGCCCTTCGGGCGGCGGACGCGCGGATCCTCGTCGAGCCCATGTGGGGCGCCGGGGCCGGTTGGCTGAGTCGCCTCCTCGCCGGCGGCCGGCTCCAGGTCCACGAGATCCACCAGGAGCGCAATCCCTACTTCGGCGGCGTCAACCCCGAGCCGATCCGCCCCAACGTGGACGAGGCGCTGGGCATGCTGGCGGCGGGCGGCTACGACCTCGGCCTCTTGCTCGACGGGGACGCGGACCGTGCGGGCGCGGCCGACGAGCGGGGCACGTTCATCCACCAGCTCGAGGTGACCGGCCTGCTGATGTACTACCTGGCCGAGCACCGCGGCCTGCACGACCCGGTCGTGGTGAGCGTCAACAACACGTCCATGGCCGGGCGGCTGGGCCGGCACTACGGCATCACCACCTACGAGACCTCGGTCGGCTTCAAGTACATCGGCCCCAAGATGATCGAGACGGGCGCCATGATGGGAGCCGAGGAATCGGGCGGCTACGGGTTCGGGATGCACCTGCCCGAGCGGGACGGGATCTACGCCGACCTGCTGCTGCTCGACCTCTTCCTGCGCGAGCGAGCGGCGGGGCGCTGGCCCGTCTCCCGCGCGCTGGCCGCCTTCCACGAGCTCGCCGGCCCGTCCTTCTACCGTCGCATCGACGTGCACGTCCCGCGCGCCGCGTACCCGGCCCTCAAGGCGCGCCTGCTGGTCGAGCTGCAGGCCAACGGCCCCCGGGAGCTCGACGGGCAGCCCGTCACGCAGACGGTCCCCCTCGCCACCAACGACGGCTTCAAGTTCTTCACCGCGGACGGCTCGTGGCTGCTGGTTCGCTTCAGTGGCACCGAACCGCTCGTGCGGGTCTACACCGAGGCCGGCACGCCCGAGGCCCGGGACGCCTTCGTCGCGGCCGGCGAGCGACTCGTGCGCGAAGCCTGAGCGCGGCGTCCGCGAGATGGATCGCCTCGACCTGCCGCCCGGCACGGACGTGCTCGACGATCTCGACGCCCTGGCCCGCCTCGACCCGCAGGACATGCGGGGCCAGGTGGCGCACGTGCCCGCCCAGTTGCTCGCCGCTTGGGCTCAGACGCGCTCGCTGACACTGCCCGCCACGCACCGAGAGGCTCAGGCGGTGGCGGTCCTGGGCATGGGCGGCTCGGCAATCGGCGCCGACCTCGTGGCCGGCATCTTCGCGGCGCGCCTGACCGTGCCGCTGCTGACCGTCCGGGACTACGAGCTGCCCGCCTGGGTGAGCCCGCGCACGCTCGTGATCGCCTCGAGCCACAGCGGCGCCACCGAGGAGACGCTGAGCGCGCTGGAGCAGGCCCTGCGCCGCCGCTGTCCGGTGGTGGCGGTGACGACCGGCGGGCCATTGCTGGAGGTCGCACGTCGGGCGGAGCTGCCGTACCTGGCGTTCCGGGCCGAAGGGCAACCGCGCGCATCGATCGGGTACGGCGTCGGCCTCCTCCTGGGGCTGCTCGAGCGAGGCGGCTACCTCGCCGTCGACGACGCCGAGGTGGGGCGAGCGGCCGGCGAGGCGGAACGGGCCGCCGCGGCGGCGGCGGCCGAGCGCCCCACGGCCGAGAACCTGGCCAAGCAGCTGGCATGGTCGCTGGTCGATCGCGTGGCCGTGGTCGAAGCGTCCGGGCCCCTCGCCCCCGTGGCCCGCCGCTGGAAGACACAGCTCAACGAGAACGCCAAGAGCATGGCCGCCGTCGAGGCGCTGCCCGAGGCGACGCACAACGCCGTCGTCGGCTACGCGCATCCCGAGTCGGCCCAGGAGCGGACCTATGTCGTGTTCCTGATGGGTCCCTCGACCCATCCCCGCAACCGGCTGCGCGCCGAGCTCTCCGCCGAGCTGCTGGCGGAGGCGCGCGTCCCGCACCGCACGGTCGAGCTGAGCGGGGACGGACCGCTCGCTGAAGCGCTCGGCGCGATCGTGCTGGGCGACGCCACGAGCGTCTACCTGGCCGCGCTGTACGGCGAGGATCCCACCCCGATCGAAGCCCTCACGGGCATCAAGGCCCGCCTGGCGGCGGCCGTCTCGGAGGAGGCCGACTGACCCTTGCCCACCGGGTCCGGCCTGGCGGCGCCTTCTTGGCGTCGCGGTGTAGGCTAGGGCTGGAGGATCCGCCGCTCCCGGTCGCTCGGGTGGCGATCGGCTCGGCGTCTGAGCGGGCCCGGACGCGCGCCGCGGCCCATGGAGGACCGGATCGATGCACTCCAGCCTCATCGGCAAGATCGAGAAGGCGAATCGCTATGCACGCGAGACCGATCGCATCACGATCGACCGCCTCTCGCTCGAGTTCCGCGGCGACAACGACACCCACCGCGTTGAGCTCGACGCCGATCGCTGGCAGTGCACCTGCCACTACTTCGACAGCTGGGGCTCCTGCGTCCACGTGATGGCGCTGCAGAAGATCTTCGGGACGATGCTGCCCTTCGACGCGCAGACGTCGTTGCTCGCTCCGTCCGAGACGGCCGCGACGGAGGCGGCGACCGTCTAGCGCGCGGGTTCGGCCGGTGCGGCCGTCTCCGCGAAACCGACTAGCAGCAGGCCCGCGGTTACCGTCACGGCGTCGCGTTCGTCGAAGCCTGCCCCGGCGCGCTCGAAGAGGCGCAGGCGGCGGTCCCCGCCCGCAGGCCCCGGGCGCTCCTCGAGCAGTGCCAGCCAGCGGCCGTCGTGCGTGATCGCGAGCGCGGCGATCGTGGCGCCCTTGCCGGCCGCGATGCGCGCGATCGACCGGCCGAGGGCGGGCCGACCGTCCTCGATCGCCAGGCGCACCCACACGGCGGCCTGATCCGCCCCGGCGATGGGCTCGCGGCAGGCCACGACCGCCAGGCCGGCGGCCATGTCCGTGCAGGTGGATGAGGAGATCCGGACGGCGGTCGAGCCGACCGCCTGCGCCGCGAGCCGATGTGCCGCCTCGGTCTCGAAGAGCAGCTCGGTCGGGTCGGCCATGGAGCAGTCGCCCCGCGTCTCGTACATCGCGGCCGGTGCGACCGTGCCCGCCGGCCGGACGAGGTAGAAGCCGTCCGCGAAGACGGCGGCCAGTGACGCATCGGCGAGGCAGGCCGGCCCGAGCGGCGCCTCGCTCTCCACCTCGCCGGGCTCGATGACCCGATCCCACAGCGGGACGACGCGATCGCCGTCGATCCGCCCCACGAGGGCCCGCCGCGCCTCTGCCAGCAGGATCGTGCCGTCGGGGCCGAGTGCGGCCCCTGGACGCCAGGCGCCGGGTGGCAGGAGCAGCACGTCGAGCACCGACGGCCGGCCAGGCCGGGACCGGTAGAGCGTGGGAGGCGCGCCCCCGCCGCTGTCGGCGAGGAAGACCAGCGGGGGCGGTCCGGGCGGGGGTGCCGTGGCGGGAGAGCGGGTTGGGGCGGTCAGGGACGGTGTCTGGGCCTCGGACGGGCGGGTCACGGGCGGCGAAGGGGACGCCGGCCGAGCCGGGCCGCCCGGGACGAGGCCCCCGCATGCGGCGCCGACCATGGCCAGGATGCAGCTGGCGGCCGCCGCCCCCGCTCGGAGGCGGCGGCCAGGTGCCCGGCCCGTGCGCGCCGTCACGCGGTCTCGGTCCCGCCGATCAGCGCGCCGCTCCCGGCGTCCACGGCGAGCTCGACCTCGTGGCGCTCCGTCCAGCCGGGCGGCAGGTAGCTCAGGTGGACCACCCAGGCGAGACGCAGCTCGAGCGCGGGCGCGTCCGGCAGCCCCGGATCGATGAAGTCGTTCGCCTCCGCCCAGCGCAGGACGGGCGCTTCGATGGCCAGGCCCGCCATGCGGTCGAGGCCCACGCGCGCCATGTAGCCACGGACGCTCGCCAGGGCCGCCTCGGGCGCGATGCGCTGGGCGGGCGCTGCCGCGAGCGGCGACTCCGTCACCGCGAGCGCCTTCAGCTGGCCGGCCCGGTGGATCCAGGCCACGGAGCCATTGCTGGGTGCCTCGACGCCGGCGATCCGGCGGGGCCAGCGCACCCGCCAGGCATCCATGCCGTCATCCCAGCTGACGAGTGGCGCGGTGCTCGGCACGGCCCAGCCGGCCGCCGCGAGGAAGCGCCCGGCGGCCCGTGTGGCCGCGGCCGCGTCGAGGCGCGGCGTGTCCAGGTCGGGCGTCCACGCGAGGCGCACGGCGGAGCGGAGGCGGCCGCTCGCGGCGTCGCGGTAGAGCACGGCTGCTGCGTGGCCATCCGGGTCCCGGAGCTCGATCGTATCGATCGCGAGCCGGATCGTGCGGTCGAGCGCTCGGCTGGCCGCGGCGGCGACCCCGGGCAGGCCCAGCCGTCTCGCCTCGGCCACGCCCCCGGCGGCGAGGGACTCCGCCGCGGCCCGGTCGAGGTCGAGCGGCAGCTGGTCGGTCTCGCCGGCCCGCCACCCGGCCACGGCCGCCACCCCGTCGCCGGGCGTGGCTCCGACGGGGCCGTCGCTCGCGGCACGCAGCCCTCCCGCACCGATACCGAGCGCCGCGAGCGCGGCCACGGCCGCCATCACGCGCAGCCGGGCAGACAGGACGGGGCGGAACGCGGCGGTTGCGGCGCGGCGGGTCCAGGGGGATCGCATCGGTCGCTCCTCAGAGGCAGGTGGTGCAGTCCGGCCCGCCGTCGGGCCGGCCGGTGTAGACGTACTCGCCGAACCAGTCGGGGACCGTGGCCGCAGACATGCCCGCCGTCGCGCGCGCGAGCGTGAAGGCGTCGCCGACCCCGCGCCCCCGTCCGACATAGGCCCAGAAACGCCCTTCGAACTTGAGCATGTCGGCCGTGTATGCCAGGCCGACGTAGCTCAGGAAGAACTCGGGTCCGCGAGGCGAGCCGCTCACGGTGGACTTGAGCCGCTCGATCCCGTACGCCTCGGACATCGTCGGCTGGCCGGCGGTGCGGGCGGCTTCGGCCAGGTGGCAGGTCGACATGATCACGAGGTGGGCCGCGCTGCTGCGGCGGGCCTTCACCTCGGTCGCGTAGACGACGGCCTGGCTGCAGTCGCCACCGTCGTCGCGGAACCCCTGGATCATCCTGGGGTAGGGCCCGTAGTACTGGTCGCCGTGGCTGTGCACGTAGACGGCCTCGTCGGCGGGCGTGCGGGACAGGAAGCGGGCCTTCGTGAAACCGGTCGTCTCGAAGGCGCTGGAGGCGTAGCCGAGACCCGCCAGGCCGTTCTGTGCCAGCGTCTTGAGGGAGCGCGAGATGGTGTCCGGTGTCCCGTCGCAGGTGTCGAAGGCGGTCACGTTCGTGTAGGCGCTGGCGGGATAGGTCGCGCCCTGGGCCGGCCGGTTCGAGCCGGGACCAGCCAGGATGAGGACCAGGGCGGCGAGGAACGGTGCTGCTGCGCGTCGATGCCTCCAGCGTCCGGGCATGCCTGGGCCAACTCCTCCGGCGGTCGTGAGGCGGGAGGAGGGCGGTGCGTGCGAGTCTCCTGCGGCCCGATTGGCGGCGGCTTACCGGCACCGGGAGCGGCATGTCCGGGGCTGAGCGCGGGCACGGCTCTCCGACCGGGGACAGCGGTGTAGACTCGGGACCACAACCAAAGAGCAGGGCCGTGGGTCCGCGAAGCCGGTGCGAATCCGGCACAGTCCCGCTACGGTGACCAGCAGCCCGCTGGAAGTCCGGTCGCCGGGGTCACGGTCGTGTCCGAGCCTTCGAGCGAAAGGGCAGGCACCGTGAGCAGGAACCCTCAGACCCCTTCCCGAAGGCCCTGGAAGGGGTCTTCGATTCCCCGTCTGCCGCCCCTGGCGGCGTGCATCGCGGCGGCCCTCCTGGTCGCCGCGTGCGGGGCGACCGCCGCGGCCCCCTCCTGGACCGCGCTTCCACCGGCGACGGCAGCGGCGAGCACCCCGTCGTCCAGCCCGTCGCCGAGCGCGGCCGCCACGGCCTCGCCGTCACCGTCACCGCTGGCCAGCGCTGCCGCGGTCGCCTTCCCCCTGACCGTGCGGGACGACGACGGCACGTTGCTCCGACTGGCGTCCGAGCCGCAGCGGATCGTCAGCCTGATGCCGGCCATCACCGAGACGCTGTTCGCCCTGGGGGAGGGGAGCAAGGTCGTCGGCGGCACGGAGTCGGACGACTTCCCGGCCGCTGCCAAGGCCGTCCCCCACGTGGCGAGCTACACCGGGGTGCAGATCGAGAAGGTGGTCGCCCTGCGGCCCGACCTGGTCGTCGCCGGCGGCGACTCGGGCACGCAGCCGGCCGACATCGCCCGCCTGCGCTCACTGGGGCTGCCCGTCCTGGTCGTCTACGCCGGCTCGGTGAATGCGGCCCTGGCGGACATCCGCCTGTTGGGCATGGTCAGCGGGACCTACCCCGAGGCGGTCGCCATGACGTCGGCCTTGCGGGCCCGCATCGACGCCATCGCCGCCGCGGCGGCCGCCCGCCCCAGCCACCCGCGCGTCTTCTACGAGCTGGGCGACACGCCCGACCTCTACGGACCGTCGGACGACTTCTTCGGGGTCGAGCTGATCCGGCTCGCCGGCGGCATCCCCATCACCACTGGCGACCCGGTCTCCTTCACGATGCCGCTGGAGCGCCTCGTGGCGGCCGACCCCGAGGTCATCGTGCTGGGTGATGCGGCCTACGGAACCACGGCCGACGCGGTCGCCCACCGACCCGGGTGGGAGAACCTGACGGCCGTGCGGACGGGCGCCATCCGGCCCGTCGACGACACGATCGTGACGCGCCCCGGGCCGCGCCTCGCCGACGGCCTGGCGGCCCTCGCACAGGCCATCGATCCGGGGCTGCAGCTGCCGTGAACGCCGGCCTCGCGCCCGGCGTCCGCGCGGCGGCCCAGCCGGGCCGGTTCGAGCTGCTGCGCCGGCGTCCGCTCGTCGTGGCCGGAGTGGGGCTGCTCGCCCTCGTGCTGGTGGGACTCGCCGGCCTCGCCCTGGGCACCGTCAGCATCCCCCTGGGCGACACGATCGCCATCCTCGCCCATCGGCTGCTGGCGTGGCCCGGCGCACCGACCTGGCCGGCCACCTCGGAGACGATCGTGCTCGAGCTGCGCCTGCCCCGGGTACTGCTGGCGATGGCCGTAGGGGCGGCGCTGGGGATCGCCGGCGCGACGCTGCAGGGCCTCCTGCGCAACCCGCTGGCCGACCCCTACGTCCTGGGAACGGCCAGCGGCGCCGCGCTGGGCGCCGCCATCGCGGTGCTCCTGCCGCTGCAGGTGGGCCTGCTCGGCCTCGGCCTCGGGCAGCTGCTCGCGTTCGGCGGCGCGCTCGTCGCGGTGACGCTCGTGTGGCGGCTCTCGCGCGCCTCGCAGCTGGGTTCGCTGACCGGCCTGCTGCTGACGGGGTACGCCGTCGGCTCGCTGCTGGCCGCCGGGCTCGCCATCGCGATGTACCTGTCCGGCGCCCAGCTGCGCCAGATCGTGGCCTACCTGTTGGGCAGCTTCGCCCAGGCCTCGTGGCAGCAGGTGGCCGTGGCCACCCCGCTGATCCTCGTGGGCGGCCTGGTCCTGGCCTTGCGCGCGCGGACGCTGGACGCCCTCCTGCTGGGCGACGAGACGGCGGCGCACCTGGGCCTCGAGGTCGCCCGCGAGCGGGCGCTGCTGCTCGGGCTGGCGGCGCTGGTGACCGCGGCGGCGGTGGCGACGGCCGGCCTGATCGGTTTCGTCGGCCTCGTCGTGCCCCACGTGGTGCGCCTCCTGGTCGGCCCCGGGGCGCGCCAGCTGTTGCCACTGTCGGCGCTGTTCGGGGCGGCCTTCCTGGCCGGCGCCGACCTCATCGCGCGCCTGCCGGGCGAGCTGCCCGTAGGGATCGTGACGGCGGTCGTTGGGGCGCCCTTCTTCCTCTTCCTGCTGCGGCGCGTGCGCACGGGCTACGAGCTGTGAGCGACCTCGAGCTGCGGGGCGTGGGCCTGGCCTATGGGGCCCGGCCGGCGCTGGTCGACGTCAGCCTCACCATCGCGGCCGGGGAGCGGGTGGCCGTCGTCGGCCCGAACGGCGCCGGCAAGTCGAGCCTCCTCCGCTGCCTGGCCGGCACGGCCCGGGGTCGCACGGGCGCGATCCGGCTCGACGGCGTGCCGCTCGAGGAGCTCCGTCGGGAGACCCTCGCGCGGCGCCTCGCCGTGGTGCCCCAGCAGGTCCAGCTGCCCTTCGCCATCCGGGTCGAGGAAGTCGTTGCGCTCGGCCGCATCCCGCACGAGGACCCGTTCCGCGGCCCGGGCGCCGCGGACCGCGAGGCGGTGACGACCGCCATCCGCCGTGTCGGCGTGGAGCCCTTGGTGGGCCGCGACGCGCGCGACCTTTCCCTGGGAGAGCGGCAGCTGGTGCTGATTGCGCTGGCCGTGGCCCAGCAGGGGGGCCTGCTGCTCCTGGACGAGCCGACCGTCCATCTCGACCTGCGGCATCAGGTGCAGGTCATGGAGCTGCTGCGCGAGCTCAACGAGCGGGACGGCCTCACGATCCTGGCGGTGCTCCACGACCTCAACCTGGCCGCCCACTACTTCCCGCGCTGCCTCGTGCTCGACGGCGGGCGCCTCGTGGCCGACGGCCCGCCCGCCGTGGCCCTCGCGCCCGCCCGGGTGGAGGCGGTCTTCGGGATCGACCCCCGACTCCTCGCCGCGCCGGGCTGACGCGTCGCGGGACGCCGGCCGGCGGCGCTACGCGGCGCCGGAGGCGATCGTCGCGGCGAACCGCTCCAGGCTCGCGCCCACCGGCTCCAGCTTGGCGGCCAGGACGGGATCGGCTTCCTGCGCCACGTGTGCCGCGAAGGCC
>DATHCS010000251.1:0-10518 GCA_035319405.1 Candidatus Dormiibacterota bacterium
ACTGGGCGCGCGAGGGCGTGAACCGCGCTGCCACGCGCTGGAACGCGTGGCAGCTGCATCCGCCCGAGCCCGCGACGGCACCGGCAGCGCCGGAAGGCTCGACCGGCTCGAGCCAGGGGCCACGCCCGGATGGCTCGCCCGGTTCGGCTGGTTCGCCCGGCCCGACCGACGGCACGGTCGGCCCGGACGGGATCCGCCGCACGCGCACCGGCTGGCGCAAGCTGCTGCCGGGCCAGGACCAGTGACCGACAGCGCCGAGCGACTCCGCGGTCGCCGCGGCCGTGATCGGCGGCTGGCTGAGGCCTTCGCCGCCGCGACCCGGGTGCGCCCGTCTGGCGGCCCGTCCGCCGAGCCAGGCAAGGGGGCGCGCCGCCGACCGGCCGACCTCGCCGCGCTGCCCCGACTGCTCGCGCAGAGCGGCGAGGTGGAGGCGCTCGCCCAGCGATTGCGCCGGGCGCGTGCCGACGGTCCCGGCGCCGCGGTGGGCTCCGCCCTGCGCCACGTGACCTACGCGTCGATGCCACACGGCGCCAAGAGCTACCTCGCCGCGGCCCTCGCGCTCGCGACGGGGGAGCGCCTGGTGTGGATCGCCCGCGACGCCGAGATCGCCGATCGTGTCGTGGAGGAGCTGCAGGCCTGGTTCGGCGACGAGGCGGCGGTGCTGACACTCGAGCCCAGAACGGCCCTCGCCTACGAGCGTTCGGTGCTGGTGCGCGACGAAACGGCGGCTCGGGTGGCGACCCTCGCGGCGTGGCAGGAGCGCGAGCGCGCCGGGGACGCCACGCCCGGCCCGGGCGGCGCGCCGCCGGGTCCGCGCGTGCTGGTGGCCAGCGTGCAGGCGCTCTTCCAGCGCACGCTCGCGCCCGACGCCGTCCCGCGCCAGCCGCTGCGCCTGCGGTCCGGCGCACGGCTGCGCCAGGACGCCGTGCTGGCCGAGCTCGTTCGGCTCGGCTACGAGCCGGTGGCCGAGGTCGGTGGCCGGGGCGAGTTCACCCGCCGGGGCGGCATCGTGGACCTGTTCCCGCCGGGTCAGCCGCTCCCCGTCCGCGCCGAGTGGTTCGGCGACGAGGTGGAGTCGCTGCGCGCCTTCGATCCGGCCGACCAGCGCGGCGTGGGACCGCTCGCCGAGGCCGCCCTGCTGCCGGCGAGCGAGTTCCTCCTGCCGTCCGAGGATCGCGAGGCGTGGCTGCGCGGCCGCCTGGGCCGGCTCGCGGGCCGGTTGCCCGAGCGGCTGGTGGCGGACCTGGAGCGGCTTTCCACCTCCGGCGAGCCGGGCGACGCGGCGGAGGTGTGGAGCGGCGTGCTGGCCCCGGCGACGGCCCTCGAGCATCTCGGCGAGGCGATCTGGATCGTCGATGAGCCGCCCGACGTCGACGCGGCCGCGGCCGCCCTGTGGGCACAGGCGGAGGAGCGCGCCGCAGACCTCGAGTCGGCCGGCGAGCTGCCGCGCGGCTGGCCGCCCGGCTACCTGCCGGTGCGGGCTTGGCGCTCGGCGCTGCACGCGGCGCGCACGCTCGAGCTGCACTGGGAGAGCGACGCCGAGGGCGCGCCGCCCGGTGGGAACCCGTTCGGCTGGCACGAGCCGGCGTTGCCGCCCGCGGCGCTCGGCCACCTCGGCGCCACGGTCGCGCGGTGGCGCGCCGAGGGCGAGCGCGTGGTGGTGACCTCGGACCAGTCGGCGCGCCTGGCCGAGCTGCTGGAGGAGGCCGACCAGCCGGCCGCGCCCGTCGCGCGCCTGGCGGAAGCGCCGCCGCCGGGTGGCCTGGCGCTCGTGGAGCGCAGCCTCAACGGCGGCTTCGCCGGTGGCCCCGAGCGGCTGGTCGTGCTGACCGACCGTGAGCTGTTCGGCACGGTGCGCATCCGCCGCCCGCGAGCCCTGCGTCGGGTGGTGCCGCGGGACCTTCTGGAGCGGCTGCAGCCGGGCGACGCGGTCGTCCACATCGACCACGGCGTGGCTCGCTACGCGGGGCTGATCCGCCGGCCGGCCGGCGGCCCCGGCGACGAGGAGCGCGACTTCCTTGAGCTGCACTTCGCGGGCGCCGACCGCATGTGGGTGCCGGTCGAGCAGATCGACCGGGTCAGCCGGTACGCCGGCGACGAAGCGCCCGCCCTGAGCCGCCTGGGTGGCGGGGAGTGGCTCCGCACCAAGGCGCGCGTCCGCCGCGCCGTCAAGGACATCGCCCGGGAGCTGCTGGAGCTCTACGCGGCGCGGGCGCGCGCGCGCGGCCATGCCTTCGCGTCCGACACCCCATGGCAGCAGGAGCTCGAGGCCGGCTTCCCCTACGAGGAGACCCCCGACCAGCTGCGTGCCACGGCAGAGGTCAAGGCCGACATGGAGGCTGAGCAGCCGATGGATCGGCTGGTCGTGGGCGACGTGGGCTACGGCAAGACAGAGGTGGCGCTGCGTGCGACCTTCAAGGCCATCCAGGACGGCCGGCAGGTGGCGGTGCTGGTGCCCACGACCGTGCTTGCGCAGCAGCACTTCGAGACGTTCCGCGCCCGGTTCGCCGCCTACCCCCTGGCGGTGCGCATGCTGAGCCGCTTCGTCGGGCCGGCCGAGCAGGCGGGGACCCTGGGCGGCCTGGCCGAGGGGTCGATCGACCTGGTGATCGGCACGCACCGGCTGCTCTCGCGCGACATCCGCTTCCGCGACCTGGGCCTGCTCGTGGTGGACGAGGAGCAGCGCTTCGGGGTGGCCCACAAGGAGCGGCTCAAGCAGCTGCGCACCGAGGTGGACGTGCTCACCCTCTCGGCCACGCCGATCCCTCGCACGCTGCACATGGCCCTGACCGGCGTGCGCGACATGAGCGTCATCGAGACGCCGCCCGAGGACCGCCTGCCGATCCAGACACGCGTCGCGGAGGCCTCGGGGGGGCTGGTGCGGGACGCGCTGCTGCGCGAGCTCGACCGCGGCGGGCAGGCCTTCTTCGTGCACAACCGCGTGGAGACCATCGAGGCCCAGGCGGAGCAGCTGCGCAAGCTGTTGCCCGACGCGCGCATCGCGGTCGGGCACGGCCAGATGGCTGAGGGCGTCCTGGAGCGGGTCATGCTCGCCTTCGCTCGCGGTGAGTTCGACGTGCTGGTCTGCACCACGATCATCGAATCGGGCCTCGACATCCCCAACGCCAACACGATCGTCATCGACCGTGCCGACGCGCTCGGCCTGGCCCAGCTCTACCAGCTGCGGGGTCGGGTCGGCCGCAGCAGCCGTCGGGCCTATGCCTACCTGCTCTACCGGCGGCGGGGGCAGCTGAGCGAGGTCGCGCGCAAGCGCCTGCAGGCCATCTTCAACGCCTCTGAGCTGGGCGCGGGCTTCCAGATCGCCCTCTCCGACCTCGAGATCCGCGGCGCAGGCAACCTGCTCGGCGCCGAGCAGCACGGCAACATCGCCGCGGTCGGCTTCGACCTCTACACGCAGCTGCTCGCCGAGGCGGTCGAGGAGCAGAAGGCCGATCTCGAGGGACGCCCGCCGATCGTCGCCCGAACCACCGCGGTCATCGACCTGCCGGTGGACGCCTACCTGCCGGACGACTACGTGCCCGAGGAGATGCAGAAGCTCGAGCTCTACCGTCGCCTCGCCCGGGCCGAGGACGGGGCGACGGTCGCCGCGGTGCGAGCGGATCTGCTCGATCGTTTCGGGCCCCCGCCGCCGCCGGTCGAACGCCTGCTCGAGGTGGCCGGGCTGCGCCTCGCCGCGGAGACCGCGGGCATCACCTCGGTGGCCCGCGAAGGCGCGCAGCTGGTCGTTCGCTTCGGGCCCGACTGGTCACGGGTGGCCACCGCCCGGGCGCTCGCCCCGACCCATCCTGCCGACCCCATCCGCGCCGCCGCGGGAGGCATCACCTACGCCTCGAACCAGCTCCGCGTCCGCCTGCCTCGGGATGCGGAGGTGGCGTGGCGACTCACCCGATCCATCGTGGAGCGGCTCGCCACGCCGCCCGCCGAGCAACAGGTCTCCTGACGGCGCGTCGCAACGGCCCTTGAGCGCCCGGCTCGCGGCGCTTTGGCGTCCTCACGGGGCGGCCCCGGTGCACCTCGCATGGCGTATGCAACGGGCCCCTTGCGCGGGACAGGCACCCGTGCCAGCATGCGGCGATGAACAGCCCACGGCGCGTGGCGATGGGCATCCGGGTGGCGGCCGGCATGGCGGTCGGGTTCCTGATCGTGCATGGCCTGCACCTGTTGCTGGTGGCGCTGCTGCTGGGAGGCCTGCGTTAGGCGCGTTCAGGCCGGACCGGGCCGGGCCGGGCGCGAGGCGGGAGGCGCGTTCAGGCCAGGGCCCGGCGCCTCTCCTCCGTGATGCGTTCGGCAGCATCAGCGCTGGTCGAGGCTCCGCCAGGCGGGGGGAGCGTTCAGGCCGAGGCCCGGCGCCTCTCCTCCGTGATGCGTTCGGCAACATCAGCGCGGGTCGAGGCTCCGCCAGGCGGGGTTCACGAGCCCTGCGCACGCCTATCGTTGCGCGCCCAATCCGGCCGACGATGCCGTAGATCGCATCACCAGGTAGGGTCCCGGGGCGGCCGCGCCCGATCCGGCCGACGATGCCGTAGATCGCATCACAGGTAGGGTCCCGGGGGCCGCGCCCGAGCCGCCAAGCCCCCGAGTCGCCGAGCCGCCCAAGCCGCGGAGCCGCCCCAGACCCCCGGCCGACCCGCCGATGAATCAGGCTTGATTCGCGCCTCCGGGGGTGCAAGCATGGACGGCCTTCCCGCCGCTGCGCGCTCGACCGGGAACGAGTCGCCTGCAGGTCGGGCACCAGCCGTTGCCGTCCGTCATGCGCCGGAGGTTGTGCCGATGACCGAGCAGGTCGCCGTCGTCGTCAACGGGATCCCTCGAACGGCGGACGTCGAGCCCAGACGGCTGCTCGTGCAGCTCCTGCGCGAGGACTTCGCGCTCACGGGCACGCACGTCGGCTGTGACACGAGCCAGTGCGGCGCGTGCACGGTGCTGGTCGACGGCCGAGCCGTGAAGTCCTGCAGCATGCTGGCCGTCCAGGCGGACGGCAGCGCCATCACCACGATCGAGGGGCTCGCCCCGGACGGCGGCCTGCACCCGCTGCAGCAGGCCTTCTGGGACAAGCACGGCCTGCAGTGCGGCTACTGCACCCCGGGCATGATCATGACCGCCGCGGACCTGCTCTCCACCAACGACGATCCGAGCGACGCCGAGATCCGCCACGCGCTGGAGGGCAACTTCTGCCGCTGCACCGGCTACCAGAACATCGTGACCGCCATCCGTGAGGCAGCGGCCACCATGCGCCACCCGGCCCAGGTCCAGGCCTCGGCCGAGACGGCACGCTGAGGAGCGCAGTCATGGCTACCGCCGCGATCGGGTCCGCCATCAAGCGCAAGGAGGACCCCCGCTTCATCACCGGGACGGGCAACTACCTGGACGACATCCGGCTGCCTGGGACCGTCCATGCGGCCGTGCTGCGCAGCCCCTACGCCCACGCCACGATCCGCTCCATCGACACCTCCGCCGCGGCGGCGATGCCCGGCGTGCTGGGCGTCTTCACCGGCCGCGATCTCGAGGGTGAGCTCAACCCGCTGCCCTGCGCCTGGGCCGCCGGCGGGAACGCCGGAGGCATCCAGAACAACCTCAACACGCCGCGCGTGCTGGCCACCGACGACGTGAAGTGGACCGGCGAGGGCGTCGCGGTCGTGGTGGCCGAGACGCGCGAGCAGGCCGTCGACGCGCTCGAGGCGATCGACGTCGACTACGGCCCGCTGCCCACCGTGGTGGACGCCGAGAAGGCCACCCAGCCGGGCGCTCCGCAGCTGCACGAGAACGCGCCCAACAACATCTGCTTCACGTGGCGGGTGGGCGACGAGAAGGCGACCGCGTCGGCGCTCAAGGGCTCCCACGTCGTGGTCAAGCAGCGACTGGTCAACCAGCGCCTGATCCCCAACCCCATGGACACGCGCGGCGCGATCGGGCGCTATGACCCCGGGACTGAGGAGTACACGATCTGGATGACCAGCCAGACGCCGCACATCATGCGGCTGCTGCTGGCGGCCTTCGTGATGGGCGTGCCCGAGCAGAAGATCCGCGTCATCGCGCCCGATGTCGGCGGCGCCTTCGGCACCAAGATCTTCCTGTACGCCGACATGGCCCTCGTGCTGTGGCTCTCCCGGAAGCTCGGCGGCCGGCCCGTCAAGTTCTACGAGACGCGCCGCGAGAACTACCAGGCCACGACCCACGGTCGCGACCACATCACGTACCTCGAGGTCGGGGCGACCAAGGACGGCGAGGTCACCGGCCTGCGGGTCAAGACGTACGCCAACCTCGGCGGACGGCTCTCGACGATCGGCCCGGGCATCCCGACGACGCTCTACGGCCGCGTACTCGCCGGCTGCTACAAGATCCCCAACGTCTACTGCGAGGTGACCGGCGTCTACACGAACACGACGTTCGTCGACGCGTATCGCGGGGCCGGGCGGCCCGAGGCGACGTACGTCCTGGAGCGCGCCATGGACCTCGTCGCTGACGAGCTCAAGCTCGACCCGGCGGAGGTGCGGCGTCGCAACTTCATCCCGGCCGACGCCTTCCCCTATCGGCCTCCGGACGGCCTCCTCAGGAGCTGGAACGGCGCCGAGATCGAGGTCGACTCGGGCAACTACGAGCCCGCCCTCGACCTCGCCCTCAAGAACGTCGGCTACGCCGACATCGGAGCCGCGCGGGAGCTCGCCGAGCGCCGCGGCAAGTACCTGGGGGTCGGCCTCAGCAGCTACCTCGAGGTGTGCGGCGTGGCGCCGTCGAAGTGGATCGGCCTGGTCGGGGAGGGCTGGGGCGCGGCGATGTGGGAATCGGCCAACATCCGCGTCCACCTCACCGGCCGTGCCGTCCTCACGATCGGCACCAGCTCGCACGGTCAGGGCCACGAGACGACGATGGCCCAGGTCGTGGCTGACGCGCTCGGGCTCTCCGTCGACGACGTGCTGGTCAAGCACTCCGACACGCAGGGCACGCCGTTCGGCTACGGCACCTACGGCAGCCGCAGCGCGGCGGTCGGTTCCATCGCCGCGCTCAAGGCCGCCGAGAAGATCGTGGCCAAGGGCAAGCGGCTGGCGGCGCACATGCTCGAGGCCGCGCCCGAGGACATCGAGTTCGAGAGCGGCAAGTTCTTCGTCAAGGGCTCGCCCGACCGCAGCAAGACGATCCACGAGGTCGCCCTGGCGGCGCATGTCGGCTACGACCTGCCCGAGGGCATGGAGCCGTACCTCGACGAGACGGCCTATTACGACACCCCCAACTGCACCTTCCCCTTCGGGACCCACGTGGCGGTGGTCGAAGTGGACAAGGAGACCGGCCAGGTCGACCTCGTGCGCTATGTGGCCGTGGACGACGTGGGCAAGAAGATCAACCCGCTCATCGTCGACGGGCAGCTCCACGGGGGGATCGCGCAGGGCGTCGGCCAGGCGCTCTGGGAGGGCGCCATCTACGACGACACGGGCCAGCTGCTCTCCGGCAGCATGATGGACTACGCCCTGCCACGTGCCTCCTGGCTGCCCGAGCTCGAACTCGACGAGACGGTCACGCCCTCGCCCGTCAACCCCCTTGGCATCAAGGGCGTGGGCGAGGCGGGCACGATCGCCAGTACCCCGGCGGTGGTCAACGCCGTCATCGACGCGCTGAGCCCGCTGGGCATCCGCCACGTCGACATGCCCCTCACCGCCCAGACCGTCTGGCGGGCGATGCAGGCGGCCGGGAAGGAGGCCTCGGCATGATCCCCGCCGCATTCGGCTACAGCCGGCCGGCGAGCCTCGACGAAGCCTTCCGCATCCTGCGCGAGCACGGCGACACGGCCAAGATCCTGGCCGGCGGCCAGAGCCTGCTGCCGCTGCTCAAGCTGCGCGTGGCGCACACCGAGCACCTGGTGGACATCGGACGCCTGCGCGAGCTGGCCTTCATCCGCGAGGAGGCCGGCGGTGGGATCACGATCGGGTCGCTCACGACGTACCGAGAGGTGCTCGATTCGCCGCTGGCGGCTGCCCGGGCGCCGCTGCTCGTGGAGGCCGTGCAGGACATCGGCGACGTCCAGGTGCGCAACCGCGGCACGGTCGGCGGCAGCCTTGCCCACGCGGATCCCGCCTCCGACCTGCCTGCCGTGGCGCTCGCGCTCGACGCGCAGATCGTGGCCATCTCGGGCCGCGGCGAGCGGCTCATCAACATCACCGACTACTTCACCGGCTCGTTCGAGACGGTCCTGCAGCACCACGAGCTGCTGGCCTCGATCCGCTTCCCGGCCCTCCCGCAGGGGGCCGGCACGGCGTATCGCATCCTGCCCCAGCCGGCATCGGGCTATTCGATCATCGGCTGCGCCGCGGTCATCGCCCGCTCCGGGGGCAAGATCAGCTACGCGCGGGTAGCGCTCACGGGCGCCTCGGACGTGGCGTACCGGGCCACGGCCGTCGAGGACGGCCTGGTGGGCACGGACGGTTCCGCCAAGGCGATCGCCGCTGCGGCCGCCCATGCCACCTCGAACCGGATGGTCACCAGCGATATCCACGCCGATCGCCAGTACCGTGCCCAGATGGCGCAGGTCTTCGCGCGGCGAACCGTGGAGGCGGCCCTGGCCAGGAGCGCGTGAGGCTCATCCGCGTCGTCCCCGGCCGCGCGTTGCCGCGCGGCGCCGAGCGGCCCCCGGCGGGGGCCGTGCTGTCGCGCGACATCGTGGTCGGCGGCGAGCGCTGGGCGAAGGGTCGGCGCCTCTCGGCGGCGGATCTGGCGCGCCTGGCCGGGCCGGATGCGGCGGCGGCACATGGCTCCGGCCCGTCGCTCGAACCGATCACCCTGCTGGTGCTCGAGCCGGGCGAGCTGCACGAGGACGAGGCCGCGCAGCGGCTCGCGGCTGCGGTGGCCGGCCCGAACCTGGTCACGCGCGGCCCCGCGGAGAGCCGCGTGGACCTGCTCGCGGCGGCCGACGGAGTGCTGCACGTGCGCGTCCGGGAGCTCGAGCTGCTGGACCGCCTCGACCCACTGGAGGTCTTCACGGCGCTCGATGGCTCGGTGGTCCGGGAGGGCCAGCTCGTGGCGAGCGTCAAGGTCGCCCCGCACGTGGTGGCGGCGGCGACAGTCGAGGCCGGCCAGCAGCTGGCCGGCTCGGGCCGGCGGCCGCTGGTGTGGGTCGCGCCGTTCCTGCCCCTCCCGGTGGCGGTGGTCGTCAAGGAGTCGCTGCGGGCGGCTGACCGCGAGCGCTTCGAGCGCAGCGTGCGGGCCAAGGTCGAGTCGCTCGGGTCGCACCTCGTGGCGCTCGCCTACGTGCCCGACCGAACGGCCGAGGTCACGGCCGCCCTGGCCGCCGTCACGCGGGGCCGGGAAGCTGCCCGCGTCGTGCTCACGGCGGGCGGCCGCTCGACCGATCCGAGCGACCCCTTCTTCGAGGCCATCTCCGCGCTCGGCGGCCGGCTGGTGCGCCACGGCGTGCCGGCACACCCCGGCTCGATGCTCTGGCTGGCGCGTGTCGGGCGAGCCGCGGTCCTCGGCCTGCCGACGTGCGGGGCCTACTCGCGCGCCACCGCGGCCGACCTGCTGCTGCCGCGCCTGCTCACCGGCGAGCCTCCGAGCCGGCGCACCGTCTCGCGCCTTGGGCACGGCGGCATCCTCACCCGCGAGATGCGCTTCCGGTTCCCGGCCTACGCGCGCGAGCTGGACGCGCCCGAGGGCTGATCCCCCCGCCGCACGCGGCCGGCCACGCCCCTCCGGCGAGTAGACTCCGTCTGTGAACGATGCGAGCGCCGCCCATCGAGTCGGCCCCTGGACGATCGAGGCGCTCCAGGGAGCCTTCCGAGAGCAGGGCTACATCGCCGACCGCTCGCTGGCCACCACGATCTTCCTTTCGCTCGAGCTGGGCCGCCCGCTGCTGCTGGAGGGGGAGGCCGGCGTCGGCAAGACCGAGGTGGCCAAGGTCCTCGCCACCGTCCTCGACACGCGGCTCATCCGCCTGCAGTGCTACGAGGGACTCGACGTCAACACCGCCGTCTACGAGTGGAACTACCCGCGCCAGATGCTGGAGATCCGCCTCCTGGAAGCGCGAGGCGAGGCCCACCAGGCCAGCGCCCACGACATCTTCGGGCCGGAATTCCTGATCAAGCGGCCGCTGCTGCAGGCGCTCGAGGCCAGCAACGGCAGCGCCCCGGTGCTGCTGATCGACGAGATCGACCGTGCCGACGAGGAGTTCGAGGCCTACCTCCTGGAGATCCTTTCCGACTTCCAGGTCACGGTGCCCGAGATCGGCACGATCACCGCCGAGCATCCGCCGCGCGCCGTGCTCACTTCGAATCGCACGCGCGAGGTGCATGACGCGCTGAAGCGGCGCTGCCTCTACCACTGGGTGGGCTACCCCGACGCCAAGCGCGAGCTCGAGATCGTCAAGGCGCGCCGCCCGCAGGCTTCCGACGCGCTGGCCAAGGAGGTGGTTCTGTTCGTCCACTCGCTGCGCGGCGGCGACCTCTACAAGGCGCCCGGCGTTGCCGAGACGCTCGACTGGGTGACGGCACTGCATGAGCTCGACGCCATGTC
>DATHCS010000252.1:0-2232 GCA_035319405.1 Candidatus Dormiibacterota bacterium
CCGAACTGGCGCGTTTGCTCGCGCGGTCGGCGCTGGTTCATGTTCGCGCCATGTCGGCGCTCTGTCACGATATATCGCAATGTGGCGGATGTCAAGCCCCTTTCTGACGGCCGGAACTCTTGGTGGTTAGTGCCAGGGAAGTCGCTGGCAGATCGCCGGTGATCGCCCGCGGGTAACGTCGCGCTGTGGCTGAGTCGGAAGCCGATGTGCTACGATGTCGCACATGGAGCGCGTGGGCGTCAGGGAGCTTCGCCAGCAGGCGAGCCTGATCCTGCGGCGGGTGGCCGGCGGCGAGTCGTTCGAGGTCACAGACCGCGGTCGACCCGTGGCGATGCTGGTGCAGGCCATGCCGCCAGGTCTGGCTCGACTGGAGCAGGAGGGCCAGCTTCGAGTTGCCCAGGGAGACCTGCTGGAGCTTGTCGCGGTCCCACTCGCCCCTGGGGCCGGGGCCCCGTCGGTCCGTGCGATCGCAGGTCGAGCGGAAGGGCGTGACCGCAGCGTGGCGGAGGGCCGCCGCGCGCGTGGCTCAAGCTGAGGGCTCGGATCGTGCCGGCCGTCTATCTCGACAGCTCGGCCTTCGTCAAGATCATCGTCACAGAACCAGAGACCGCGGCGCTGCGAGCGTTCCTCGGCGAGCGGCAGGGGCGGCGTTTCGTGTCGTCCGCCCTGTTGCGGGCGGAGGCGCTCCGGGCCGTCCGACACCTCGGGGCACCCGCCCTGTTCGCGGTGCGCGAGGCCCTCCGGCGGGTGGATCTCGTTGGCATCGATGACCGGATCCTCGACGCGGCCGGCATTCTCGAGCCCGCAAACCTGCGAACGCTCGACGCCATCCACATCGCCAGCGCGCTCGCCCTCGGGGACGACCTCGATTCGGTCGTCACGTACGACGAGCGGATGGCCGAAGGGGCTCGACGGCTCGGGCTGCCGGTGGCTCGGCCGGGCGCGTGATCAGGCCCTCGGCGTAGTCCGCGCCGAGGGCTGCGGCTACCCCTCCTCGGCGGACGGCCAGCGCGCGATGAAGGCCATGCCGATCGCCACGAGCACGGCCGCGGCCGCCAACGCGGCGAGGCTGAGCTGGAAGCTGCCGGTCGCGTCGCGGAAGGCACCGAGCGCGATCGGCGAGAGGGCCGCCACCACATAGCCTGTCCCCAGCGCCACCGACGACATGCCCGCGGCCCGCGCGGCGGAGCGCGCCACGCGCGGCGGGATCGTGAGCACCATCGTGAAGAGGGCGCCGTTGGCGATGCCGGCCAGGAGCGCGCTGACGGGCGCGATCGGCGGCAGGGCCGCCAGGGCAGCCACGGAGGCCGCGAAGAGCACGCCCATGCCCACCAGCGTCGCCCGGAAGCTGGCGAAGCGACCCACGATGACGCCCACGCTGAGCGCGCCGATGAAGGCCCCCACGTTCAGCAGCCCGACCAGGCCCCCGGCGGATTCGGGCGTCCAGCCGGCCTCGATGTAGGCGTTGGTCAGCCACGACACGAGCCCGTAGTAGACCGAGCTGAAGACGGCCAGCACGGCGGCGAGCTCCCAGCCGCGGCGGTCGAGGTAGTCGGCCCGCGAGACCCGCATGCGCGCGGTCTGGTGCGGGCCGTCGCGCACGCCGATCGCCAGCCAGGGCACGAGCAGCAGCAGCGTCAGGCCCGAGAAGAGGCCCATCGCGACGCGCCAGCCGCCGATCGCGAGGGCCAGCGGGATGGCCAGCGCGGCCGAGATGGCCGACCCGAGCTGGAGGCCGCCCGTGTAGGCCACCGTCCCGGCCACGGGGGCGTGGTCGAGGCGCTCCTTCACGTAGGCCGGCAGGAGCGTGCCCGCGACGCCGATGCCGATGCCCACGCCGATCGTCAGCAGGGCGATCGGCACCAGGTCCGGGACGAACACCCGCGCCAGCCCGAACGTCCCGATCGCGACCAGGCTCACGGCGACGGTGGGCGCGGTGCCGAACCGGGCGGCGAGGAGCGGCGAGAGCGGCGCGAAGATGCCCATGCAGAGGACCGGGATCGTCGTCAGCAGGCCCGCTTGGGCATGGGTGATTCCGAGGTCGTCCTGGATCGCCGGCAGGAGGGGGCCGATGCCCACCAGCTGCGGCCGCAGCGACAGCGCGGCGAGGAACAGGGCCGCGAGCAGGGCCATCGGGACGGCCGGTGACGCGGCCCGCTGGCCGATCACGGGTCGCGCCGCATGACGATGATCCGGGTGCCCATGAGCGGCCCCATGAGGTTGACGATCGGG
>DATHCS010000253.1:0-3828 GCA_035319405.1 Candidatus Dormiibacterota bacterium
ACGCCGGCATACACCTGCAGCGTCCCGCAGTCGGCGAAGTCGGTCAGGAACGAGTGCACGTCGTAGGCCAGGCCCGCCTCCTCGCGCAGCTCCAGGAAGAGGCGGCTGCTCGACCCGTCGCCGAGCACCGTGTTGAGCAGCTCGAGGGCCCAGGTGTCGGGATGGTCGCGGCGGAGCGCCGGGAGGCCCAGGACGAGGTGCGCCTGCTGTGCATCGCGCGCCTCGACGCGAAGGCGCTCTCCGGCCGGCAGCCGCGGCGCCGGGTCCCAACCGGGGACCGGCCCGTTGCCGCGGCCGAAAGCCGATGCCACGAGGTCCACGGCTTCGTCGTGCGGCAGGTCGCCCGCGACCGCCACGACCGTATTGGCGGGCCGGTAGGAGGCCGACCAGAAGTCGCGGATGGCGTCGCCGCTGAGGGTGCGCACCGAGCGCTCGTCGCCGGCGATCTCCCAGCCGAGCGGCGTGTCCCCGAAGAGCGCCTCGTCGAAGATGTTGTAGACGTACTGGCTGGCGTCGTCATGGTAAGAGCGGATCTCCTCCACGATGACGTCACGCTCACGATCGATCTCGCCGTCCTCGAGGCGGGGCCGCACGATCAGCTCGCCCAGCATCTCCACGCCGCGACGGGCCTCACGCAGGGGCAATCGGGCCCAGTAGACGGTCGATTCGCGGTCGGTCGCCGCGTTGCACATGCCGCCCACGCCCTCGATCGCCTCGGACACGGCCCGGGTGTCCGGGTAGGCGGCCGTGCCCTTGAAGGTGAGGTGCTCCATGAAGTGGGCCACGCCCGCCTGCTCCCGGCGTTCCAGGCGCGAGCCGGCCAGCACGTAGGCGGCGACCGCGAACGAGCGTGACCCGGGCAGGCGGGCGGAGATGACCCGCGGCCCGTCGGGCAGCGCGGTGCGCTCGTACATCGCGCGGATGGTACCCGAAGCGCGGCCCCTCCCCGGCCACCGGCGGGCTACTTCGGCAGCAGCGTCTCCAGCCAGGTCTGCCCGAAGTAGATGAGGAAGGCGATCGAGATGACCCACATCAGGGGGTGGATCTCGGACAGCTTGCCCCGCGCAAGCTTGATGAGCGTCCAGCTGATGAAGCCGGCCCCGATGCCCACCGTGATGTCGTACGTGAGCGGCATCAGGATCATCGTCAGCAGCGCGGGCAGGCCGTCCTCCACGTCGGCCACCGGGATGTCGCGCACGATGGTGAACATCAGGTAGCCCACGATGACGAGGGCCGGTGCCGTCGCCACGAGCGGCACCATGTTGGCCAGCGGCGTGACGAGGATGGCGAGCAGGAAGAGGACGCCCACGACGACCGAGACGAACCCGGTCCGGCCGCCCTCGGCGACGCCCGCGGCGCTCTCGATGTAGGTCGTGTTGGAGCTGATGCCCGCGGCCCCGCCGGCCACGGCCGCCAGCGAGTCGATGAGCAGCACCCGGCCGATGCCGGGCACCGACCCGTCGGGACGAGCGAGGCCCGCTTCGGCGGCCACGCCGGTGACCGTGCCCATCGTGTCGAAGAAGTCGCTCAGCATGATGGCGAAGATCGTCAGCACCGCGGCGAGGGGGCCGAGCACGGTGAAGACGTTGGTCAGGTCGAACTGGCCCAGCGTGCTCCAGTTGGGTGCCTTGACGATGTCGGGCGGCACCGTGGCCACCCCCGTCAGCAGCGCCACCACGGTCGTGGCGACGATGCTGATGAGCAGCGCGGCGCGCACCTTGAGCACGAAGAGCACGACCGTGAGGCCCAGTCCGAGCAGGAAGACCAGCTGCGACATGGTGGTCGGAAAGGCGATGCCGACGATCGGCACGCCGCCCTGCGGGGTCACGATGAGGCCGCCGTTGACGAAGCCGATGAAGAGGATGAAGAGGCCGATGCCGACGCCGATGGCCCGCTTCAGCGAGAGCGGCACGGCATTCATGATCGCCTCTCGCGCGCCCACCACCACCAGCAGCGTGATGACGGCGCCCTCGAGCACGATGACGCCCATCGCGCCCGCCGGGGAGAGTCCCTTTGCCGGCAGCGTGAAGGCCACGATGGCGTTGATGCCGAGGCCCGCCGCCAGGGCGAAGGGGTACCGGCCCACGACGCCCATGGCGATCGTCATCACGCCCGCCACCAGGGCCGTCGCGGCCGCCGCCGCCACCGGGTCGATCTTGAGGCCCGCGGCGAGGATGCCCGGGTTGAGGAAGATGATGTAGGCCATGACCAGGAACGTGGTCAGGCCGGCCCGGATCTCCGTGCTCAGGTTGGTGCCACGCCCCGCGAAGTCGAAGTAGCCGGCGATCGCGCCCACGCTTGCCCCTTCCTCCTGCGATTTGCCGGACGGCGCCATTCCACCGCCCGCGCGCGCCCTCCTCCGATGCCCCCCCGGCTCGCGGCTCAGCCTCCTGCTGGCGTGCCGCCCTCCGCGCCGTTGGGCCCGGCGTCGCCCGGCTCCATGCCGCTCAGCTCCATCTGCACGAAGCCCTCGGGCTGGAAGCGGAAGGCCTGCTGCTGCACGTTCGAGTCCGCGCCGTTGTAGGGCGCGTACTCGACCACCACGCGCTCATCTCCCTGGACGAGCGTGTACACCAGCAGCTGGTCGGGCCGCGTCTCGAACTCGAGGTGCTCGAAGGAGTCCACGTTGAGGCAGATCGAGAGCGGCGTGAAGAAGGTCGAGATCTCGGGGTGGTCAGAGACGATCCGCTCGACCCAACCCGTGCCCTGCGCGACCAGTGACCCGGCCCGGAAGTAGCGGTAGCCGACGGTCTGGCGCAGCAACGGGCGCAGCAGGTTGTGGATGTCCGTCCGGCTGGACACGAGGCCGCTGTTGACGAAGAACTTGGCGGGCTGCTCGAGCGACACGCTGCCTCCCTGAGCGGGCTGCGGAGCCTCCGGCACGGACCGCCTGATGGTAGCGGAGGGCCCCGGCCGTCACAAGGCGGCCGCGTATCATCGGCCCGTGCTGCTCGTGCTCGACGCCGGCAATACCAACCTCACCCTGGCCCTCGCCGGAACCGCCGACCCGGCCAGCCTGGGGCCGTTGCGGCGCGCCCTCAGCCAGCGCGACATCACCGCCGACGAGCTCGAGCTGACCGTGGCGGGCCTGCTGCGGCTGGACGGCCGGAGCCTCGCCGACGTCACCCGTATCGCGGCGGCCTCCGTCGTGCCCGCCTACGACGAGGCGCTCGAGACGCTCGCCGCCCGGCGGCACCTGCCGCTGATGCAGGCCTCGGCGGCCAGCGTGCCCATCCCGGTCCGCGTCGAGCGGCCGGCCGAGGTCGGCGCGGACCGGCTCGTCAACGCCTTCGCAGCCGGTCGCCTGTACGGCTGTCCGGCCATCGTCCTCGACTTCGGCACCGCCACGACGCTCGACGTGGTGGCCGCCGACGGCGCCTACATCGGGGGTGCCATCGCGCCCGGCCTCGAGCTCGGCCTGGAGGCGCTCGCCGAGCGCACGGCGAAGCTGCCCCGCATCGAGCTGCAGCGGCCGGCGCATGCCATCGGCCGCGACACGGTCAGCGCCATGCAGGCCGGCACCGTGCTGGGCTACCTGGGCCTGACGCGCGAGCTGATCGCCCGAACCCGCGAGGAGCTGGTCGCCGAGAGCGGCCCGCTGCCGGTCCACGTGATCCTCACCGGTGGGCTGGCCAACGCCCCCTGGGTCGAGGGGCTGGAGGACGTCGAGGCGATCGATCCCGCGCTGACGCTCAAGGGCCTCGTGCTGCTCGACGGCGCGAGGCGGGCAGCACGGCCGTGAGCGACGCCGCCGGACCGCTCGCGGGCCGCCTCGTCGTGCTCGGCGTGACGGGGTCGATCGCCGCCTACAAGGCGGCCGAGCTCGCC
>DATHCS010000254.1:0-6579 GCA_035319405.1 Candidatus Dormiibacterota bacterium
GCGTGGGTCGCCCTCGCCGACGCGGACGGCCTGATGCGCCACGAGACCGAGCGCGAGATCGTGGCCCGCGCGCGACCCGGCATCGATCGTCACTGGCCGCTGCCGGCCGGGGCGGGGGCCTAGGTGCTGCGCACCTCGCTCTACGAGCGCCACCAGGCCGCCGGCGCGCGCCTCATCGAGTTCAGCGGATGGGAGATGCCCGTGCAGTACACGGGCATCCTCGAGGAGCATCGCGCCGTGCGTGAGCGGGCTGGCCTCTTCGACCTCTCCCATATGGGCGAGCTGTGGCTCGGCGGCCCGCAGGCCGGCGCGGCCCTCGCCTACGCGCTCGTCAGCGACCCGCCGCGGCTGGCCGTGGGGCGAGCTCACTACTCGATGATCTGCGCGCCCGACGGGGGGCTGCTGGACGACCTGATCGTCTACCGCGTGGCCGACGAGCGCTTCCTGGTGGTGCCCAATGCCGGCAACCGCGAGGTCGTCGCGGCGGCCGTCGCCGAACGCCTGGCCGGCTTCGACGCCGAGCTCGACGATGCCTCCCTGCGCACGGCCCTGGTGGCGATCCAGGGACCTCGCGCGCTGGGCATCCTGGCGCCCCTCACCGACGTCGACCTGGAGAGCCTGCGCTACTACGCCATCGCCGCCGGCACGGCCGCCGGCGTCCCGGCCCACGTGGCCCGCACCGGCTACACCGGCGAGGACGGCTTCGAGCTGTTCGTGGCCTGGGACGACGCGCCGCGGGTGTGGGACCGACTGCTGGAGGCGGGTCGCGACGAGGGGCTCGTGCCGGTCGGCCTCGGCGCACGCGACACCCTGCGCCTCGAAGCCGGCATGCCCCTGTACGGCAACGAGCTCGATCGGGCGACCAACCCCTTCGAGGCCGGCCTCGGCCGGGTGGTGAAGCTCGACAAGGCGGGCGATTTCGTGGGTCGCGACGCCCTTGAGCGGGTCGCCGCAGCCGGTCCGGGGCGCCTCCTCGGCGGATTGATCGTGCGCGGCCGGGGCATCGCCCGCCATGGCTACCCGGTCTACGCGCCCGCTGGAGAGGGGAGCGCCAGCGGCGTGGTCACCAGCGGCACGGTCTCGCCGACCCTCGGCGTGCCCATCGCCATGGCCTACCTGCCCCCGCCCCAGGTCGTGGCGGATACCATGGTGGAGGTCGGCGTGCGCGATGCCCGGGTGGCGGCGGAGGTCGTCGACTTGCCCTTCTACTCGCGGCGTCGCTGAAGCAAGGAGTCGACCGTGGACGTGCCCGAGGGCCTGCGCTACACCGACGATCACGAGTGGCTGCGCATCGAGGGGGACACCGGCACCGTCGGCATCACGGCGTACGCCGCGGAGCAGCTGGGCGACATCGTGTTCGTCGAACTGCCCGAGCCGGGCACGGCCCTCAGCGAAGGCAAGACCTTCGGGGTCGTGGAGTCGGTCAAGGCGGTCAGCGACCTCTTCGCGCCCGTGGGCGGCGAGGTGAGCGAGCTCAACCTGGCCCTGCAGGCCCACCCCGAGCTCGTCAACAGCGACCCCTACGGCGAGGGCTGGATGATCAGGCTGCGACTCGCCGACGCCGGGCAGGCCGAGGGGCTCAAGGACGCCGCCGCCTACCGCGAGCTGATCAAGGCCGGCTGAGCGATGGCCTACGGCCCGCACACGCCGGCCGACCGCGAGGCGATGCTCGCGGCCCTCGGTATCACGTCGGTCGAGCCGCTCTTCGCCGACATCCCCACGCCGGTGCGCGCAGATGGCCTGGCCCTGCCCGAGCCCGAGCCGGAGCTGCAGTTGGCAGCACGCCTCGAGGGCCTCGCGGGGCGCAACCGCGTGGACCTGGCGAGCTTCCTTGGCGCCGGCGTGTACCGCCACTACGTGCCGGCCGCCGTCGACCAGATCCTGTTACGCGGCGAGTTCTACACGGCGTACACGCCGTACCAACCCGAGGTCAGCCAGGGCACGCTGCAGACGATCTACGAGTACCAGTCGCTGCTGGCGGAGTTGACCGGCCTGGACGTGGTCAGCGCCTCCCATTACGACGGCGCCGCGGCGACCGCGGAGGCCGCCCTCATGGCCATCCGTGCCACGCGCCGCCGCCGCGTCCTGGTGAGCCGCGCCGTGCATCGCCACTACGTGGAGACGACGCGCACCTACTTCGCCGCCGCGGAGCTGGCCCTCGAGGAGCTCCCCACCACGGCCGACGGCACGACCGATCTGGCGGCTCTCGCGGATGCGCTGGCGGACGCGGAACGACCCGTGGCCGCGGTGCTGCTCGGCCAGCCCAACGCCTTCGGGCTGCTGGAGCCGATGGCCGAGGCAGCCGAGCTTGCCCACGCGGCCGGCGCGCTCTTCGTGGCCGTCGTCGAGCCGGTCTCGCTCGCGGTGCTGGCCCCGCCCGGCAGCTACGGCGCCGACATCGCCTCCGGGGAGGGGCAGCCGCTGGGCATCGCGCCCCAGTACGGCGGGCCGTACCTGGGCGTGCTGGCCTGCCGCGAGGCGCTGGTGCGCCAGATCCCGGGCCGGCTGGTGGGTCGCACGACCGACCTCGAGGGCAAGCGCGCCTTCGTCATGACGCTGCGCGCGCGCGAGCAGGACATCCGTCGCGAACGGGCTGCCAGCAACATCTGCACGAACCAGGCCCTCTGCGCGCTCGCCGCCACGGTCTACGTCGCCTGCCTCGGGCCGCACGGCCTGCGCGACGTGGGCGCGCTGGGGGCGGCCCGGGCCCGCGAGCTCGAGCGCGCGCTCGCGGCCGCCGGCGCTCCGCGGCTTCATCGGGCGCCGTACCTCAACGAGTTCGCCGTGCAGGTGCCCGGCGCGGTGCGCGTCCACGCCGCGCTCCTCGAGCACGGCGTGCTGGCTGGTCTGCCCCTGGCGCGCTGGTATCCCGACGACCCGCAGCTGCGCGAGGCGCTGTTGGTCTGCGCCACCGAGGTCACGACCACGGCGGAGATCGAGCGTTTCGCCGCGGCCCTCGCCGCCGTGCGAGACGGTGCCGCCGCCGCCGATCGCACCGGCTCGGTCGCGGCCGCCGGATCGCCGGCATCGGTCACCACGGCCCGAGGTGGATCGTGAGCGGCGCTGCAGCGGGCTCCCCGCGCTCGCACGACGTGGCCTCGCTCGGGCCGCGCAGCGCGGTAGGACCGCAGCTCCAGCCGACCCTCGACGAGCTGTCGAGGCCCGGGCGCGGCGGCGGCAAGATCCCGCACCCGCCGGCGGACGCGCTGGCCGGCATCCCCGCCTCCGCGCTGCGTGACGCGCCGCTGGCCCTGCCCGAGCTCAACGAGCCGGAGGTGGTCCGCCACTTCGTGGACCTCTCCAGGCTCAACTACTCGGTGGACGGCGGCTTCTACCCGCTCGGCTCGTGCACCATGAAGTTCAACCCGAAGATCAACGAGTGGGCCGCGCGGCTGCCGGGCTTCGCGCAGCTGCACCCGCTCGCGCCCGACGCCCTGGCGCAGGGGACCCTGCAGCTGCTGTGGGAGCTGGAGGGATTGCTGGCCGAGATCAGCGGCATGCGCGCCGTCACGCTGCAGCCGGCGGCCGGGGCGCACGGCGAGCTCACCGGGATCCTCATGGTGCGGGCCTACCACGAGGCGCGCGGCGACCACGAGCGGCGCGAGGTGCTCGTGCCCGACTCGGCCCACGGCACCAACCCGGCCACGGCCTCGATGGCCGGATTCACCACCGTCGAAGTGCCCTCGGCGCCGGACGGCGGGGTCGACCTGGATGCCTTCCGGGCGGCCCTCGGCCCGCGCACGGCGGCGGTGATGCTGACGAACCCCTCCACGCTGGGGCTTTTCGAGGGTCGCGTGGTCGAGCTCCTGGAGGCCGTCCACGAGGCCGGCGCGCTGGCCTACATGGACGGCGCCAACCTCAACGCGATCCTGGGCAAGTTCCGCCCCGGCGCGACCGGCTTCGACGTGATGCACATCAACGTCCACAAGACCTTCTCGACGCCGCACGGCGGCGGTGGCCCCGGGGCCGGCCCGGTGGGCGTGGGCGAGAAGCTGCTGCCATTCCTGCCCTCGCCGCGGGTGCTGCGCGAGGACGACGGCACCTTCCGCCTCGAACGCCCCGGCGAGCGGCCCACCTCGATCGGGCGGGTGCGGGCCTACCAGGGCAGCAGCGGCGTCTTCGTGCGCGCGTTCGCCTACATCCGCGCCCACGGCGGCAGCGGCCTGGTCGAGGTCAGCGAGGACGCCGTGCTGGCGGCCAACTACCTCAAGTCGCGCATCGCAGGCGCCTACGCGATCCCGTACGAGCGGCCCTGCAAGCACGAGTTCGTGGCCAGCGCGGGGCCCCTGCACGAGGCCACCGGCGTGCGCACGCTGGACATCGCCAAGCGCCTCATCGACAAGGGCTTCCATCCCCCGACCATCTACTTCCCCCACATCGTCGACGAATGCCTGCTCATCGAGCCCACGGAGACGGAGTCGCTGGAGACCCTCGACGCCTTCGCGGAGGCGCTGCTCGAGATCGCGGCCGAGGCGCGTCGGGAGCCTGAGCTGGTGACCTCCGCACCGCACACGGCGCCCGTGCGCCGTCTCGACGAGGCCACGGCTGCCCGCCAGCCTGACCTGCACTGGCGCGCCATGTCCGGTGCGGAGTCGCCCTGTCCGACCTGAGCCCGAGGTCCGGTTCGCCGTCGAACCTTTCGCGCGCGGGCCCCGTATGTGACCATGACGGCGCAACCCGCGACGAGGAACGAGTGGTCGAGTCGAGCACCGGCGCAGCCGATCCCGCCGCCTGGCCCCGGGTGGACGACGGCGCGGCGTTCGCGGCCTTCTACGCACGCCACGAGGCCGTCGTCTACCGCACCGCCCTGGCCATGACGCGCGACGCGAGCATCGCCGAGGAGGTCGTCACCGACACGTTCCTGCGCGCGTACGTGGCTCGCGCGACGCTCGACCCGGAGCGGTCGCCGGTGCCCTGGCTGCAGAAGGTGGCGATCAACCTCTGCGTCAACCGGCTGCGGCGGCGGCGCCTGCCCAGCCAGCCGCTCGACGACGTGACGGCCCACGCCATGCGCGATCGCGATCCCAGCCGCTCGCCGGAACGGATGAGCGAGCAGCGCGAGGCGATGGATGCCCTGCTGGCCGGCATCGCCCGGCTCAAGCCACGTCAGCGCGCGGTGGTCGTGCTGCGCTTCCTGCACGACTACAGCCTGGCGCAGATCGCCGAGACGCTCGACGAGCCGCTGGGCACCGTGAAGAGCCGGCTTCACAGCGCGGTCTACGCCCTGCGGGAAGACCTCCACGCCGACGCGCGGGTGCGCGACCTCGTGCCAGCGCCGCGCGTGGGCGCGGTCGCCGGCCCGGACGCGGAGGTCGCGCAGTGAGCGCGCTCTTCGCGACCGCCTGCCGCGATCGACGCGAGGCGATCGTCGAGCTCGTCGAGGGGCGGCTCGCCGCGCCCGAGGAGACCGACGTGCTGGCCCACGTGGCCGCCTGCGCGGCCTGCTCCGCGATGCTCGCCGACACCGTGGCCCTGACGATGCACCTGCGACGCCTGGCGCAGCAGGATCGGCAGGTGGCGCCCCCCGCCGGCGGCTGGGCGCGGTTGCGCGCGCGGGTGATGGCCCATGAGCTGCGGCACCGGCGGGCGCCATGGTCGGTCCGCCTGGCGACCCTCTTCGCCCAGGGTGGCCTCAAGGCCGTCGTGGCGCCGCTGGTGCTGCTGGTGGTCCTGGCCACGAGCGGGGCGGGCGTTCAGCTCTTCGGTGCCGCCCGTCCGGAGGCGACCCTGACCGATGGCGCCGCGGTCGTGCGGCAGGCGCGCCTGGCGCCCGATGATCGCCCGGGGGCCGTGGCTCACGGAGCGGCGCCCGAGGCCATGCCCGGCCTGCGGATCGCCCACGACCCGCAGCGGCCAACGGCCGACCCGGCGGCACCGCCCATCCCGCGCTTCTAGCGCCGCGCGGACCTCCGCGCGCCGGGGATCGCCGGCACCACGCCCACGCTGACGCCGGCCTGGCGCCAGCCACCGAACCCAACATCCCCGGCCGACGGCCGGCCCAGCCGCCGCGTGCCCGCCGCCGCGGCCTGCCATCGAGGAGGAGCCCACCATGTACCCGCGTCGCGTCACCGCCCTGGTCGCGCTGGTGCTGCTCGTCGCTGCCTGCGGCACGGGCACCACCAGCCCCACGGCCAGCAGCGGCGGGAGCACGCCGCCAGCCGGGACCCCGGTCCCGAGCGTGACGGCCAGCCCCGTCGACGTCACCCGCACCGACTACAAGCCGACCGCCCCGAGCGGCACGACCGGCGGCACGGTGGTGCTGGCCGAGTGGCAGTCGCCCGACTCGATCAACCCGTACTACGGCACGGCCTTCACGAACATCGAATCGTTCGGCGCGCTGTCGTTCGACGGCCTCGTCAACCTCACCTACGACCTGGGCTACGTGCCGGACCTGGCCAGCGAGGTGCCCACGATCGCCAACGGCGGCGTGGTGGTGAACGGCAGCACCTTCGACGTGACCTACAAGCTCAAGCCCGACATCACCTGGTCGGACGGGTCGCCGATCAGCTGCAACGACCTCGACGCCACCTGGAAGTGGGTCATGGACAAGGACAACACGGGCCTTGCCGCTGGCACCAC
>DATHCS010000255.1:0-3197 GCA_035319405.1 Candidatus Dormiibacterota bacterium
ACGCCCGCGAAGGCGACCAGCGCACCGATCGCCTTGTCACGCGTCAGGGTGTCCGTGCCCACCGCGACAGCCAGCAGCGCGGTGATGATCGGCGTGGCCGCAACGAGGAGTGCCGAGTCACCGGCGGCCGTCCACTGCAGCGCCGTGGCCCAGAGCACCTGGTAGAGCCCGAAGCCGAGCGCGCCGAGGGCGGCCACGGCCAGCAGGTCGCGCCGCGGCAGGCCGAGCGAGCCCTCACGCCAGCGCAGCACCAGTAGCAGCACGAGGCCCGCAAGGCCGAAGCGGAGGCACGACAGCGCGATCGGCGGCATCTCCGCCAGGGCGGCCTTGATGACCACGTAGTTGCCGGCCCAGCAGAGCGTGATGGCGAGCATGCCCAGCTCCGCGACGTGACGCTCGCGACGTTCGCCGCGATCCGCGTCGGCCAGGGCCACGCCGGCAGCGCGGGACTGGGCATCGGAGACGGCGGAGCGCACGCGGGAAGGATACGGGCGCACCTGGGCCGCCGAGCGGGCGGACGTTCGTACCATAGCCCGCGCCGCGCGCCCTGCCTACGGTGGTGCCTGCACGCAACGAAGCGCCCGGTCGGCCGCGCGCCGTTCGGGACCACCGCAGCGGAGGGACCGATGAACGCCGTCGTCGAGCCGACCCGCGCGCGCCGCCCTGCGCTTCCGCTGGTGGCGCTGCTCGTGGTCGTGACGGCCCTGGGGGTCCTCGCCGCGGTCGGTACCGCCGGCCTCGTGACCAGGCTCGGGTCGGCGCCCGTTGACGCGTGCGCGGCGGAGGTGGCGACCGTCCAACGGGCCATGGACGCCATGATGGCCGACCAGGGCATCGTGGCCGTGGTTCCGCAGGACTCGGCCAGCGACACCTTCACCGACCTGCCGGCCGGATCGGGAACCCTTCCGCTCGCGCCCCGGTACCTGCCCTTGGCGCCGACGACGGGTCGTTACACCTGGGATGCGGACGGCACCGTCACCCAGGGCGCGTGCCCCTGACGGCCGCCGCACGGCCGGGTCCGCGGCGGGCGTGGTGCTCGAGGGCGCGCGCGTAAACGGCTTCGTAGCCGTCGGCCATGCGCGCTGCCGAGAAGCGCTCCAGGACGTCGCGGCGGATCGCCCGCCGGTCGAGCGCCGCCACCTCGGCCACGTGATCGGCGAGCCCGGCGGGGCCCTTCGCCAGGAAGCCGTCACGGCCGTGTCGGATGATCTCGGGCAGGGCCCCAGAGGGGCGCGCCAGGACCGGCGTGCCGCAGGCCATCGACTCGATGGCGACCAGCCCGAACGGCTCGGGCCAGCGGCCGGGCATGAGCGTGGCCAGGCTCTCCGCGAAGAGGCGGTCGCGCTCCCGTGGTTCGAGCTCGCCCAGGTACGCGACGTCGGCCCGCCGGCAGGCAGGCTCGAAGACATGCTCGAAGTAGTCCCGCTCGACCGGCGAGCGTGGCGCCTTGGCCGCCACGCGCAGCGGCAGGCCCGTGCGGCGGGCCACGTCGATGGCGTCGAGCACGCCCTTCTCCGGCGCGATGCGACCGACGAAGCAGAGCTCGCGGCCGGGCGACGCGCGGAACGGTGCGCCGCGGAGGTCGAGCCCGTTGTGGACGACCGCCGCCCAGGTCGCCTCGGGGCGCTGGGCGGCCTGGCTGGCGCTGATGGCCACCAGCGTGGCCGGTGTCTCGGCCAGCAGCGTCGGGGCCCATGGCCGGTCGAGCCGGCCATGGAAGGTGGCCACGAGCGGCACGGGCGCGCCTCGGGCGAGCAGCGGGTTGAACCACTCCAGGTGGCCGTGCAGCAGGTCGAACTCGGACGCCATGCGCAGGGTCAGCTCCGCCGTCGCCAGCAGCTCGCCCGTCCCCTCCTCGAAGGCCCCCGCGGCCCACAACGCACGCGGCACGGTCGGCACCAGCCGTCCACGGACACGCGAGTCGCCGCTGGCGAACGTGGTCACGTGATGGCCCCGACGAAGCAGCTCGTCGACGAGCGCGGCGATGATCCGTTCGGTACCGCCGTAGGCGTCGGGGGGGACCGCCTCGAACGGCGGCGCCACCTGGGCGATGCGCAACGGGCGCAGCGGCGCGGCCATGCCCCTACGGTAGCGCGCCGGGCGGGAGGCCATCGATGAGCGGCCTGGTCGGGTACCCTCTCGGGGTGGCGCGTCGCCAGATGGGGGGCCTCCCGCCCGAGGAACGCAAGCGGCTCCTGCTCACCCGGCGTGTGTCCTCGCGGGTGCAGAGCATCGCCGACGCGCTCGTGCTGAAGGACCAGGCCCTCTTCTTCCTCAGCGAGCCGTCCGGCCGCGTGCCGCTCGAGGCGGGCCACGGCCTGGGGCTCTACTTCCAGGACTGCCGTTTCCTGAGTGGCTACGACATCCTCGTCGGCGACCTCGCCCCCGACGAGCTGGGCGCCGATGCGGGGCGCGGCTACGTCGCGCTGATCGAGACGACCAACGACGCGCCCCTGCCGGCTCGCGCCGGCGACGGCCACGACGAGGCGGGCGATCCGATCGAGAAGCAGCAGCTGGAGATCGCCTGGCACCGCGTGCTGGACGGTGGGGCACGGGCGCTCTACGACGAGCTCAGCGTGCGCAACAGCGGCCCGGGGCGCGCCCGCTGCACGCTGCACCTGAGCTTCAGCGCCGGCTTCGAGGACGTCTTCCGCATCCGCGGCAAGCTCGTTGAGCGGCAGGGCCGTCACCTTCCTCCGACGTGGCGCGACGGGGCCTTGCGGCTCGCCTACCGCGGCGCGGACGGGGTCGCCCGCAGCACCTGGCTGCGCTTCGATCCGCCGCCCGATCGCCATGCCGGTACGACCGTCGAGTTCGACCTCGACCTGGCGGCAACGGAGCGCCAGCAGGTGCTCGTCGCGGCGGCGGTCGAGTCCGGCCCTCGGCTGCGCACCCATGCCCCGCTCGCCTGCCGCCCCAAGGACCGGGCGCGGGCCGACCGGGAGCGTCGCCGTACTCGCCAGCGATGGCTGCGCGACGGCACCGCGCTTGGCAGCGGCAGCCTCGTGGTCGACGCCATCGTGCGGCGCTCGCTGGCCGACCTGCGCATGCTCGCCACCCCGCTCGACGGGAGCGCCTACCTGGCCGCGGGGGTGCCATGGTTCGTGGCCCTGTTCGGCCGGGACAGCCTCATCGCGGCGCACGAGGTGCTGGCCTTCGACCGCGCCATCGCGGCCGACACGCTGCGCCTGCTGGCC
>DATHCS010000256.1:0-10481 GCA_035319405.1 Candidatus Dormiibacterota bacterium
CCGACCAGCACCGTCGTGGTCTCCCGCCGGCCGGCCAGGTGCGGCTGGCCCTCGATGGCGATGCCCTCCCCCACGGAGCGACTCACCCTCGCCGCGCCCCGTCGATCAACGCGGCGGGCGGCTCACGAGCCGCCGCCCAGACGCTGGATGTCGAAGTAGCTGATCCAGGCGATGAAGGCGAGCAGCAGGGCAAAGCCGATGAAGTAGGTCGCCCGCTCGGCGTCGACGCTGAGGCGGTCGCCGGCAAGCGACTTGATGAACCCCACCATGACCCGGCCCCCGTCCATCGGCGGGATCGGCAGGATGTTGATGACGGCCAGGTTGGCCGAGAGCAGGCCGATGAGGTAGACCAGGAAGATCGGCGGTGCCTGGGTGCGCACCTGGCCCACGATGTTGACGATACCGATGGGCCCCGCGACCTGCGGATTGGTCAGGTTGCTCACCAGGTCGCGCAGGGCGTTGAGCACGAGCATCGAGGCCTGCACGGTGCGCTGGAAGCCGACCTGCAGCGCCTCCAGCGGCCCGCGTTGCACGCTGGATCCCGGGATGAAGCCGTAGTTGCGGATGCCAAGGGCGCCCTGCTCGGCGGCCACGTCGGCGGTGTTGAGCGTGACCGGCACCTCGGAGACGGTCCCGTCCGCGTGGCGCACCGTCAGCGTGACCGTCTGGCCGGCATGCGCGCGCAGGTAGCGGATGCCGCCGTCGGGGGCCCCCCCGGTGCCGGCGTCGAACCAGTTGAAGGTCTGCCCGTCGATGGCCAGGATCACGTCGCCCGAGTCGTCGTAGATGGGACCGTTCGCATCGTTGCCGGTCACCTGGGCGGGCGTCAGGCCGGCCGTCTCTGCGGGGCTCACCTGGCCGCTGGAGGTCGTCGGGGCGAAGGCGTTGACGCGGATGCCGACCGTCGGATCGGCCAGTCCGGCGATGAGGCTGAAGATCAGCCACGCGACCAGGAAGTTCATGATCACGCCGGCGACCAGGATCACGGTGCGGACCGGGAGCGACTTGCGGCTGAAGCTGCGCGGATCCGCCGAGTCGCCGTCCTCGCCCTCCAGGCGCACGAATCCGCCGAGGGGCAGCCAGTTGAGCGTGTAGGCGGTCTCCTTGCCGCGGTGGTAGGTCAGGGCCCGGGGCGGCAGGCCGATGCCGAACTCGTGCACGCGCACGTCCGCCAGGCGGGCCACCACGAAGTGGCCGAACTCGTGGGCGACGACGAGCGCCACGAGCACGACCAGGACCGTGCCCAGGTTCAGCGCGGTGTTGGCCAGGTTGTCGAGGATCGGCATCGCTCAGGCGACCCCGCGCCGATCCGCCGAAGCGCAGAAGTCACGTACTTCGCGATCGAGCGCGATGACTTCGTCCAGCGAGGGCGGCGTCGCGTCCGCCGATCCGCCGAAGCGATCCACGGCGGCTTCGGCGAGGCGCCAGATGGCAGGGAACTCCAGCGACCCGTCGAGGAAGCGTGCGACCGCCACCTCGTCTGCGGCGATCAGCGCGGTCGTTGCCCGTGGCCCCCGTCGACCCGCCTCGCGCCCGATGCGCAGCGACGGGAAGCGCGCGGCGTCGGGGGCCTCGAAGGTCAGGCTGCCGGCGGTCGAGAGCGACACGGCCGGCGCCGGAGACGGCGCGCGGCGCGGGTACGTCAGCGCGTACTGGATCGGGATGCGCATGTCGGGAAGTCCCAGTTGTGCCTTGAGCGAGCCGTCCACGAACTCGACGGCGGAGTGGATGATGCTCTGCGGGTGGACGACCACCTCGATGCGGCCGTAGTCCACATCGTACAGCCAGTGCGCCTCGATCACCTCCAGGCCCTTGTTCATGAGGGTGGCCGAGTCGACGGTGATCTTCGCGCCCATACGCCAGGTGGGATGGGCCAGGGCGTCCTGGGGCCGGACCGAGGCGAGGTCACTGGGCTCGAGGCGGAACGGCCCACCTGAGGCCGTCAGGATGAGGCGCGCCACGTCGCTGCGCGCCTCGCCGGCCAGGCACTGCCAGACCGCGCTGTGCTCTGAGTCGATGGGTCGCAGCCAGGCCAGCGGGCTGGCGTGGGGATCCGACGCACCCTGCTGCTCGGCCACGGCGGCCGCGCGCGACCTCGCCAGGGGCATCACCAGATGGCCCCCGGCGACGAGCGTCTCCTTGTTGGCCGTGGCCACGACCTTGCCGGAGGCGAGGGCGACGAGCACCGGGCGGAGGCTCACCACGCCGCCGGTGGCCACCAGCACCACGTCCACGTCCGGGCGGGTGGCCAGAGCCAGCAGCGCGTCGTCGCCTTCCTGGAGCCGCGTGCCGCGCGGCAGGCTCAGGTCCGCGGCCGCACCCGGATCGGCCAGCGCCACGGCACGCGGCCGCCAGGCGGCGACCTGTTCGGCCAGGCGGCGCGCGTCGCGGCCTGCCGCCAGCGCCACCACCTCGAAGTCCGGCCGCAGGCCGGCCAGCACGTCGAGCGCCTGGCGGCCGATCGAGCCGGTCGAGCCGAGCACGGCCACGCGCACGCGGGCGGGCGCTTCGGCCCGTCGCGCCGCGGCCCCGCGGTCAGCGGAACGCGCCAAGGATGAGGATGTAGAAGTAGGCCGCCGGGGCGGCGAAGATGATCGAGTCGACACGATCGAGCATGCCCCCGTGGCCGGGGATCAGGGCTCCGGAATCCTTCACCCCGGCGGCTCGCTTGAGCATCGATTCGGCAAGGTCGCCGGCCTGGGCGACGACCGAGATGAGCGGCCCCAGGATCAGCGCGCCGAACGGGTTCTGTCCAGCCAGGAACAGCGTCAGGGCGCTGACCAGCGTGGCCACGGCGATCCCGCCGGCCACGCCCTCCAGCGTCTTGCCCGGCGAGAGGTGGGGGATGAAGTGGGTCCTGCCGAAGCGTCGTCCCACGAGGTAGGCGCCGCTGTCGAACGACCACACGGAGAGCACGGCGATGATGAGCCAGATGCGACCGCCGTCGAGGATGCCCGCCAGCGGCGCGCCGGCGGGCAGCGGGCCCGCGGTCTCGATGATCAGCACGAGAAAGGCGAGCAGGCCGATGTAGACCGCCCCGAAGGTGGTGGCGACCCACGACTGCAGGCCGGCGAAGGGATCGGGACGCAGGAACGCCGCGATGGCGGCCACGATCACACCCACTCCCACGAGGAGCGGGGCGACGGTCGGATGGTCGGAGAAGAGCCACGTCCCCGCGATCGCCGCCAGCGCGATGACCGTCCCCAGGAGTGGCTCGTTGAGGTAGCCGGCCTTCGCCAGCAGCCCGAACGCCTCGTGCGCAGCCAGCGCGGCGATGGCCAGGATGAGCAGCTGCAGGAACGGCGTGCCGAGCCAGAGGGCCACCAGGACGACGGGGACCAGGACCAGGGCGCTGATGACCCGCGTGCGCAGCACCGCCGCAGGTTACCGCCCGAAGCGGCGTGAGCGCGTGGCGAAATCGTCGAGCGCCAGGTCGAAGGCCGCCGGATCGAAGTCGGGCCAGAAGCGCTCGGAGAAATAGAACTCGGCGTAGGCGGATTGCCAGATCAGGAAGTTGCTGAGCCGCTGGTCGCCGCCCGTGCGGATGACCAGGTCCGGCTCGGGTTGTCCGGCCGTGTAGAGGTAGCCCTCGAAGACGTCCTCGTCGATGCCGCTCGCCGGCAGGCCTGCCTCGACGATGCGGCGGGTCGCATCGACCAGCTCGGTCCGCCCGGAGTAGTTGAAGGCCACGTTAAGGACCAGTCGGTCGCCCGCGGTCGAGGTCGCCACGGCCTCCTCGATCGCCCGGCGCGTGCCGGTCGGGAGCTCCTCCAGCCGACCCAGGACCCGTACGCGCACGCCCTCCCTGACCAGCTCGGGCGTCTCGTCGCGGATGGTCGAGCCCATCAGCTCCAGGAGCGTGCGCACCTCCGGGTCCGGGCGCCCCCAGTTCTCGCGGCTGAAGGCGTACAGCGACAGGACAGCGATGCCGCGCTCCACGGCGCGCCGCACGATGGGCCGGATGGCCTCCACGCCCGCCGCGTGCCCCTCGGCCTCGGACAGGCCGCGGGCTCGCGCCCAGCGTCGATTGCCGTCCATGATGATGGCCACGTGGCGGGGCAGGACGTCGTCGCCCTCCGCGGGCTCGGGGGCCGGTTGTGGCGTGATCGCGGCTGGCCGCACGGCCACCACTAGACCTCCAGGACCTCCTGCTCCTTGGCCTTGCCCACGCGGTCCACCTCGGCGATCCAGCGATCGGTGAGCACCTGGAGGCCCTCGAGCTCGCGGCGATTCTCGTCGGCCCCAAGCTCGCCGTCGCGCTCGCGGCGCTTGAGCTCCTCGGCCGCGTCGCGGCGATGGTTGCGGATCTCGACGCGTGCCTCCTCCATGCGCCGATGGACGGCACGCACGAGCTCCTTGCGCCGCTCCTCGGTGAGCGGCGGGATGTTGAGGCGCACCACCGTGCCGTCGACGCTCGGCGTGAGGCCGATGTCGCTCTTGAGGATCGCCTTCTCGATCGCGCCGAGGGCACTGCGATCCCAGGGCTGGATGACGATCTGGTGTGCCTCGGGCACGCTGATGCCGGCGATCTGGTTGAGGGCCATCAGCGTGCCGTACTGCTCGACCTGCAGCCGCTCCACGATGGCCGTGGAGGCGCGCCCGGTGCGGTAGCCCTGGAAGTCCCGCTCCATGGCCTCCACGGCACGGCCCATGCGGCCATCGACGCTCCCCAGTTGCGGGCTGGTCATGCCGCGTCACCTCCGTCGATGAGGGTTCCCACCGCTTCGCCCAGGGCCACTCGCCGCACGTTGTCGGGCCGGAGCAGGTCGAAGACGATGATCGGCAGGCCGTTCTCCATGCACAGCGAGACGGCCGTGGCGTCGAGCGCCTGCAACCGTCCGTTGAGCACGTCGCCATAGGTGAGGCGCTCGTGTCGGCGGGCACCGGGATGGGTCAGCGGGTCGGCATCGTAGACGCCGTCCACCTTGGTCGCCTTGAGCATCACCTCGGCGGAGATCTCCACCGCCCGCAGGGCTGCCGCCGTGTCCGTGGTGAAGTAGGGGTTACCCGTCCCTGCGGCGAAGATCACGACCCGGCCCTTCTCGAGGTGACGCACGGCGCGCCGCCGGATGTACGGCTCCGCGACCTCGTTCATGGCGATCGCCGACATGACCCGGGTGGGCACACCGGCCCGCTCGATCGCGTCCTGCAGGGCCAGCGCGTTCATGACCGTCGCCAGCATGCCCATGTAGTCGCCCGTGGCGCGATCCATGCCGCGGGCGGCGGCCGCGAGGCCGCGGAAGATATTGCCGCCACCGACGACGATGGCCACCTCCACGCCGAGCGCCTGCACGTCCCGTACCTGTTCGGCGACGAACGAGGTGAAGGCTGGGTCGACGCCGTACTGCCGCTCGCCGAGGAGCGCCTCGCCCGAGATCTTGAGCAGGATGCGGCCGTAGCGCGGGGCCCTCCCCTTACCCCCGGCCGTCGTGGCCGGCGCAACCGTCGACGCAGGCGCGGCAGCCGTCCGAGGGCCCTCGCTCACAGCTCCTCCCCGAGCTCGAAGCGGACGAAGCGGCGCACGCGGATGTTCTCGCCGATGGTGCCGATCGCATCGCGGATGAGCTCGCCCACGGTCTGCTCGGTGTCCTGGAAGGGCTGCTCGTAGAGCACGACCTGCTGGTACCACTTGCGCAGCTGGCCTTCGACGATCTGCTCGCGGATCCCCTCCGGCTTGGCCTGCGTGGCCGGCTCGGCAAGCAGCTCGGCGCGCTTGGCCTCGAGGACATCGGCCGGGATCGCCTCGATGGTGGGGTACTGCGGATCGAGCGCCACGACCTGGCGAGCGAGGTCGCGCACGAGCTTCTGGAACTGCTCGTTGCGCGCCACGAAGTCCGTCTCGCAGTTCACCTCGACGAGCGAGCCGAAGCGCCCGCCCACGTGGATGTAGCTGCCGATGAGGCCCTCGTTCGCGGCGCGATCGGAACGCTTGGCGGCCGTCGCCTGGTGGCGCTCGCGCAGCAGGGCGACCGCCCGATCGATGTCGCCGCCGGTCTCCTCGAGCGCGTGCTTGCAGTCCATGTAACCCGCGCCCGTGCGTTCGCGGAGCTCCTTGACGGCGTCAGTGCTGATGGTCGGGCTGGTCATGCGTGGCGGGTCCTCACGTGGTCAATGGGCGGGATGGGCGGACGCGGCCGGCTCACGCCTCGGGCGTCTCCTCCTCGCCTTCCTCGGCGAGATGCTCCGGTCGATGCGGTCGCGCGTCGGCCGTGCGGCCGTGGACCGGCAGGAGCGCCTCCTCGTCCTCCTCGGGCTCGGGGGCGAACGACAGCGACTGGCCTGCGGCCAGCTGCGCGAGCAGCTCGTCACTGGCCTCCGAGACGACCTCCTCGACCTCCTCGGCAGCCTCCTCCTCGGCCGCCTCGACCTCGGCGCGCGTGGCGCGCTCGGCCGTTCCCTCGAGTGCGGCGTCCGCGACGAGCGTGCACAACAGCCGGATGGCGCGGATGGCGTCGTCGTTGGCGGGGATGATGTAGTCGAGCAGGTCCGGGTCCACGTTCGTGTCGCCGGTGCCCAGGACGGGGATCTCGAGCTTGCGGGCCTCGATCACCGCGATCCGCTCACGATGGGGGTCGATGACGAAGATCGCCCCCGGCAGCCGCTTCATGCGGCGCATGCCGCCGAGGGTGCGCTGCAGGCGCGTCATCTCGTCGGTGAGCTTGGCCGCCTCCTTCTTGGAGAGCCGCTCGAAGTCGCCGTTGGCCTGGCGAGCCTCGAGCTGGTCGAGGAGCGAGAGGCGTTTCCGGATGGTCACGAAGTTGGTCAGCATGCCCCCCAGCCAGCGCTGGTTGACGTACGGCTGGCCGGCGCGTGCGGCCTCCTCGGCCACCGGTTCCTGGGCCTGCTTCTTGGTGCCCACGAAGAGCACCGACTCGCCGCGGGCGGTCGTCTCACGGACGAACGCGAGGGCGGTGTCGAGACGACGGACCGTCTGGGCCAGGTCGATGATGTGGATCCCGTTGCGCTCCGCGAAGATGTAGGGGCGCATCTTGGGATTCCAGCGCCGCGTCTGGTGGCCGAAGTGGACGCCGGCCTCCAGGAGCTGGCGCATCGAAACGGACGACATGGGGGGAGTGGCCTCCTGTTGGGTTCTGACCTCCGCGCGCCTCGTGATCGCGTTCCACCGGCTCGAGGCCTGCGGCACCCTCGCGGGAGCGACGCGCGTGCGTGATCCGTGGGCTCGTGCTCACGGGACCGCCCTGGGCGGCCGGGGCGCAGTCTAGCACAGGCCCCTCGCGCGACCCGCTCGACGGACGGCCGACCGCCCACGCAGCGGGCGGCGCGTCAGGGCGGCTCCACGGCCCGCAGGTGGCGCACCCTCGGCCCGCCAGCGCTGTCACCGAGCCGGGGGTCCAGGTCGATCGCCAGCAGGTCGACGCGCCATGGCAGCCAGGGCAGTCGCTGGCCGTCGGGCAGGGAGCCGACGTGCCGCAGCGCGCTCACGGCCCGGTAGCAGCGCCGGATCTTGGCTCGATCGACGCCGTCCTCGGGCAGGCCGTAGCGGCGCGTGCTGCGGCTGCGCACCTCGACCGCCACGAGGGCCGCCGGTGGACCCGGGTCGAGCGCCAGCAGGTCCAGCTCATCGCGGCCGGCTCGCACGTTGCGTGCCAGGACGTGCCAGCCGCGGCGGGCCAGGTACGTGGCGGCGACGGCCTCCGCGCGGTCGCCGCGCCGTCGTCGCAAGGTCGTGCCGGGCATGGGCCGAGCATCGCGCGGCCCCCTCCACCGCGAGTCGATCCGGCCTTCGCGCGGACTTCAGGCCGCCTTGGCGCGGACTTGGCGGCGGCTTCGCCCTGGATCGGCGGGCGATCAGCGGATCGGCGCCGGGTCGGCCTCCTCGCTCCACAGCTCGATCTGCTCTGCCGCCGGCACGTCGATGCAGCTACCGAACGTGCGCCGATGGATGGGACTCACGCCGAGAGCGAGGATGGCGGCACGATGTTCGGGGGCGGCGTAGCCCTTGTGGTCGGCGAACCCGTAGCCGGGGTAGCGGGCGTCGTATTCGACCATGAGGTGATCGCGGAAGACCTTGGCCACCACCGAGGCGGCGGCCACGGAGCAGGACCGGCGGTCCGCGTCCGCGAGCACGCGCTGGTGCACGCCGACCTCGGGCAGGTGCAGGGAATCCGTGATCAGGGCGTCGGGACGGACCTGCAGCCGTGCGGCAGCAAGGATCGAGGCCAGGAGGGTAGCTTGCAGGATGTTGATTCGGTCGATCAGCGAAGCCTCCACGGCCGCCACCGCCCAGGCGACCGCGCCGGCCCGGATGCGCGCGGCAAGCGTCTCGCGGGTGGGCGCGTCGAGCAGCTTCGAGTCGCGCAGGCCAGCCGGGATCCAGCCGGGCGGCAGGATGACGGCACCCGCCACCACCGGTCCCGCCAGGCAACCGCGGCCGACCTCGTCGATACCGGCCACGAACCGGAAACCGGCCTCGTGCAGGGCGCGCTCCTCGCTGTCGTCGGGATCGAGCTGCAGGCGCAGTCCGCGCGGCACGGCCAGCCGCCCGCCAGGCGCGTAGAGAGAGGGATACGAGGGGGTCCGCCGGGCGCCGCTCGCGGGGGGCCGGCGACCGGGTCCGACGGGGACCTTGGGGGAGGATCGGCGACCGACGGTCACGCCTCCCCCACCGTCAGCTGGAGCGGCGCTCGCGCAGCGTGGCGGCCTTGCCGACGCGCTTGCGCAGGAATGTCAGCTGCTTGCGACGGGCGACGCCGTGGCGCACCACCTCGATCTTCTCGATGCGTGGCGAGTTGACCTTGAAGGTGCGCTCGACGCCCACGCCGCTGCGCAGCGCGCGGACCGTGATCGAGCGGCTGATGCCGCCGCCGCGCAGGCGCATCACGGTGCCTTCGAAGACCTGGATGCGCTCGCGATTGCCCTCGACCACCTTCGCCGAGACGCGCACGGTGTCGCCCGAGGCCAGCTCGGGCAGGTCGGCGCGGATCTGGTCCGCGGTGATCTCGTCGATGAGGTTCACGTGGCGCTGCTCACTGTCGCTGCGGTCGGGCCGGTCTCCGGGCGCGCCACATGGGCGCGGCGCTGCGGGGTGGCGCGGAGTATAGCAAGAAGGCGCCGTCAGGCGCCGGGCGGGTCCGTGGAGGGCCGCCCTTCGCCCATCCCCGGCTTCGACGGCGGCGAGACATCGCCCTCGGTCGCTGCGATCGGCGTGAGCAGGTCCGGCCGCCGCTCCCGGGTGCGAGCGACCGCCTGCTCCTGGCGCCAGCGGTCCACGGCGCCGTGGTCGCCGCTCACGAGCACGTCGGGCACGCGCTGGCCGCGGAACTCGGGCGGACGCGTGTACTGCGGGTACTCGAGGAGGCCCTGTGAGAAGGACTCCTCCACCGGCGAGGCCTCGTCGATGGCGCCGGGCAGCAGGCGCAGCAGCGCATCGATCACCAGCATCGCCGGCAGGTCGCCCCCCGAGACGACCACGTCACCCACCGAGAGCTCGAGGTCGACGAGCGCCCGCACCCGTTCATCCACGCCCTCGTAGCGGGGGCAGACGAAGACGAGGTGCGACCGCGCGGCGAGGTCCGCCGCTCGGGCCTGGCGGAAGGGCTCACCGGCCGGATCGAGCAGCACGACGAGCGAATCGGGCTCCCGCAGCGCGTCGAGCGCGGCGGCGATCGGCTCGGGTCGGAGCACCATGCCCGCCCCGCCGCCATAGGGGTAGTCGTCCACGCTGTGGTGGCGTCCCAGGCCCCACCGGCGCAGGTCGTGCGCCTCCACGGTCGCCAGCCGACGCTCCAGGGCCCGGCCCGGGATGCTCACGCCGAGCGGGCCCGGGTAGAGCTCCGGGAAGAGCGTCACGACGTCCAGCCGCAGGGTCACGACTCGCTCGCGGGCGGGGCCTGGCGGCTGCTGCGACGCCCTCGGGGCCGCCGGGCGCGCTGGGGGCCGAGATCGAGCGCCTCTGGGTCGACCACGATGCGACCCTCGCGCGGCGCGAGCTCGACCACGACGCCGCGCACCGTCGGCACGTACAGCTCGCCGCGTGGGCCGCCGCCCACGACGAGCACCTCGGCGCCGCCCGCCCTGAAGACGTCGCGCACCTCGCCCAGCACCTCGTCGCCGGTCGTGCGCACCGGGGTGCCCAGCAGCTCGTGCCAGTAGAACGTGCCCGGCTCGAGCTCGGCGGACGGGATCGCCTCCGCCTCGAGGTAGCGCTCGCGCAGCGATTCGACCGCCGCGCGGGAGCGCAGCTCGGCGAAACGCAGCAGCACTCCGGGGCCGTCCGCCTGCTGCCACGCCACGGTCAGCGGGCGCCCCTCCCCTTCAAGGTAGAGCACCGACCCGGGGGCGAAGCGCTGCGGTGCGTCGCTGAGGATCTCGACCCGCACCGCGCCCAGGAGGCCGTGCAGGCCCCGCACGCGGCCGACGACGAGACGCTGCTCGGCCATGCGCGGTCAGACGATCTCGAGCGAGATCGACTCCCCTTCGCGCGCCGACATGACCTTGAGCAGCGTGCGCATGGCCTTGGC
>DATHCS010000257.1:0-8670 GCA_035319405.1 Candidatus Dormiibacterota bacterium
TGCCCGGCCGTCCCTTCCGCCTGCGGGCTGCCTACGGCCAGCTGGAGCGGGGCGAGATCGATGGCGCGGCCCTGCGAGCCGTCCAGGACGAGCTGGTGCGCGAGCTGATGGACGAGCAGCTCGAGGCCGGCCTGGGGCTGCTCACGGACGGCCAGGTGCGCTGGGACGACCCGCAGACGGCCGTGACGCGGGGCCTCGATGGCTTCGAGATCACGGGCCTGCTGCGCTACTTCGATACCAACACCTACTACCGCCAGCCACGGGCCGTGGCCGAGCCGCGTTGGCGCTGGCCGATCCTGGTCGACGACTGGGAGACGGCCGACGCCCTGGCGCAGGAACTCGCCGAGACACGCGCCGAGGACCCCCGGCCGGTCAAGGCCTGCCTGGTCGGGCCGTATTCGCTCGGACGCCTCTCGGACTGCGCCGAGCTGGGACGGGAGGCGGTCACGCTCGCCTTGGCAGAGGCGCTCAACCAGGAGCTCAAGGCGCTCGCCAGCGCGGGCGCACCGGTCATCCAGGTCGACGAGAACGCCCTCACGCTGATCGGCCCAGCGGACGACGACGAGCGACGGCTGGCCGCGGAGGCGCTGCGCCGCCTCGTCGATGGCGTCGAGTTCACGCATCTCTGCCTGGCCGTGACGATGGGCGACGCCGAGGACGCGGGCGCCGACCTGTTCTACGCGCTGCCCTTCCACAGCTACCTCTTCGACCTGTGTGCCGGTCCCGACAACTGGCGCCTCATCGCCCGCGCCCCGATGGAACGGGGCATCATCGCGGGCGTGGCGGACGCCCGCACCACGCGCCTCGATACGCGCGAGGTGATGGTGTGGGGCGCGCGGTACGCCGCGGCGCTCAACGGGCGCGGCCTCGATCGCGTCGGCCTGTCGCCCTCGGCCGGCCTCGAGTACCTGCCGCGGGATCGCGCCAAGGCCAAGATCGAATCGCTGGGCGAGGCGGCGGCCGTGGCCGCCATCAGCGACCCCGAGGAGCTGCGCCGTTCGCTCGACCCACGCGCCGTGGACAGCCGCTCCGCCGCCTTGGGGCGCTACGAACCGGGTCATGGGGCGCCTGACCCGGCCACGATGCTGGCGCGCATCGCCGAGGAGGGCAGCAAACGATGAGCAACGGGCTGTGGACGACCTCGGTGGGCTCCTTCGGCAAGCCGCCGGAGCTGCTCAAGGCTCGCGCGGATCACGCGGCAGGCCGCATCGGCGCCGAGGAGCTGGACGCGCTGGCGCGCCAGGCCACGGAGGACTGGATCCGCTTTCAGGACGAGCTCGGCGTGGACATCCTGGTCGACGGCGAGATGTACCGCGGCGACATGGCCACCTACTTCGCCGAGGAGCTGACCGGTTTCGAGATCGGCGGTCTCGTGCGCAGCTACGGCAACCGCTACTACCGCAAGCCGATCGCGGTGGGCCGCGTCGAGCGCACCCACCCCATCACGGTGGAGTGGTGGCGCTACGCGCAGTCGCTGACGACGCGGCCCGTGAAGGGCATGCTCACGGGGCCGTACACCATCGCCGACTGGAGCTTCGACGAGCACTACCCCGCGCGGCGCGAGTTCGTGCTCGATTTGGCGCGGGCCATCCACGACGAGGCCATGGACCTCGCCGCGGCCGGCGCCCGCTTCATCCAGATCGACGAGCCGGCTGCGTCGGCGCGCATGGACGAGCTGCCCCTGGTGGCGGAGGCGATGGGCATCGTCACCGACGGGCTCCAGGCGCACGCCATCACCCACATCTGCTACGGCGACTTCATGCGCGCCTATCCGACCATGCTCGACATCCCGGTCGACCAGATCGACCTGGAGATGACCAACTCCGACTTCGACCTGCTCTCGCGGTTCAGGGACATGCCCTTCACCAAGGCCATCGGCCTGGGCGTGGTGGACGTGCACAGCCACCGCATCGAGGCGGTGGACGAGGTCGTGCGCGGCATCAAGCTCGCGCTCGAGGTGCTGCCCCCGGAGCGCATCTTCGTCGACCCCGACTGCGGCCTCAAGACGCGCAGCGTCGAGGAGACCAAGGCGAAGATGCGGGTGATCGTCGAGGGCGTGCGGCGCGTGCGCGAGGAGCTCGGTATCGGCGATGAGTTGCCGCCGCCCGGCCCGACGCCTGGACGCCACGCGGGAGCCCCCGCCGCCACGATCGCGTAGCTGTCGTGCCGGCTTCCCAGCCGCGGGCCTCGCGCTTCTGGGCGGCCGCCTTCCGCGCGCAGTACCGGCTGCTGCGCTGGATCGACCCGCCGGTGCACGCCGTGTGGCGCCGGGTGGGGATCGGCAACACCATCGAGCTCCGTGTGCCCGGGCGGCGCAGCGGGCGCACCCGGGCGGTACTGCTGGGACTGCTCGTCAGCGACGGCCGTTGGTACCTCGGTCACCCCAACGGCGCCGTGGCCTGGACGCGCAACCTCGACGCTGCGGGTGGCGGGCAGCTGGTGCGCCACGGGCAGGTCACCGAGGTGCGCGCCGTGCCGCTGGAGCCGGGCCCGGAGCGGGAGCGCGCCATCCTGGCCACCGGGCAGCATCCGTTCCCCGGCAACGCCATCTACCGGCTGGCGCGCGGCCACATCCTCGCGGTCGGCCGCTACTACCGGGTCGAGCCCCGGCGCTGATCGAGGCCAGTCGTGGAGCTGCTGCACACCGTCGTCGGCCCTCTGGCGACCAACGTCTACGTGCTCGGCGACGAAGCGAGCCGCGAAGCCGTGGCGCTCGACACGGCCATCCCCAGCGCGGCCTGGCTGAGCGCGCGGCTGGCCGAGCGCGGCTGGACGCTCAAGCTCCTCGTCAGCACGCACAGCCACTGGGACCACACCGGCGACAACGCTGCGGTGATGTCCGCCACGCAGGCGCCCCTGGCGGCTCACGTCCTCGACTGGCCCGCGATCATCGAACCGCAGCCCCTCTGGGCGCCCTTCCCGATCCCGCCGAGCGTGCCCGCCGTGGAATTGGCCGAGGGATCGCGGCTGCGATTCGGCGGGCTGCGCCTGGAGGTGGTCCACACGCCCGGCCACACGCCGGGCTCGGTCTCCCTGCTGGCCCGCGCGGAAGGCCTGCTACTGAGCGGCGACACGCTCTTCGCGGGTGGCTGGGGGCGCGTGGACCTGCCGGGTGGCGACCCCGAGGCGATGGTCGAGTCGCTGCGTCGCCTGCTCGTGCTGCCCGACGAGACGCGGGTGCTGCCCGGTCACGGGCCGCAGACGACGCTGGCGCGCGAGCGCGCGTGGATGTCGCTCGTGGCGGAGGAGGGTCGCCTCGTCGCCTGAGCCCGGGACAGGCCAGTCAGGCGTCAGCGTCACCTTCGAACGGCGTGCCCTTGCGACGGGAGACGCCGCGTGCCACGTCGCGGTAGAGCCGCCCGAGACGGCGCGACTCGGCACGGCCGCGCGGCGTCCCGCGCTGCGCGAGCGCGCGCTGCTCACGCTGCAGCTTTCGTTGCGCCGCGAGCCGCTCGGCCGGCAGGTCGCCGCGTTCGATGGCGGCCGTCACGGCGCAGCCCGGCTCATGCTGGTGGCTGCAGTCGTTGAACCGGCACTCCCGGGCGAGGTCGGCGATCTCGCCGAAGGTGCGCTCGAGGCCATCGCCGGCCTCCCACAGCTCGAGCGAGCGCAGCCCGGGGGTGTCGAGCAGCAGTGCCCCGCCAGGCGTTGCCACCAGCTCCCGGCGCACGGTGGTGTGACGGCCCCGCTCGTCGTCCGGCCGGACCTCCCGGACGGCCTGCCGTGCCTCGCCCAGGAGCGCGTTGACGAGCGTGGACTTGCCGACGCCGGAGGAGCCGACGAAGGCCGCGGTGCGGCCGCGCCGGAGGGCCCCGCGCAGCTGGCCCAGCCCATCGCCCCGGGCTGCGCTCACCACGTGCACCGGCACGCCGGTCGCAACGGGTCCCAGGCGCGCCAGGGCGCTGGGCATGTCCGCGCAGAGGTCCGCCTTGTTGAGCACGACCTCGGGCGCGGAGCCGCTCGACCAGGCCATCGCCAGGTAGCGCTCCAGGCGGCGCGGGTTGAGGTCGTGGCCGAGGGCCTGCACGATCAGCAGCGTGTCCACGTTCGCCGCAAGCACGCGCTCGTCGACCAGCTCCACGCTGGCGCGGCGCGAGATGCGGCTGCGCCGCGGCAGTACCTGGGCGACCGTCGCCAGGCTGGACGGTGCCCCGTCGTCGGTCGGGGAGAGCGCGAGCCAGTCGCCGACGGCGGGGAAGTCGGCCAGGCTCGACATCCCATGGCGCATGCGCCCGCTCACCGCGGCCCAGCGTTCGCCGCGCGCGGTGGCCACCAGGTAGCGGCCCCGCTCCTCGGCGAGGACCCGAGCGGGCCGGGATCCTTCGGCGGCCTGCGCCGCGTAGATGGCTGCCCAGGCCTCGTCCCAGCCCCAGGCGCCCAGGTCGTCCGCGGACGATGCTTCAGCCGGGGTCGGGGGTCCCGGTTCCACGAAGCTCACCCGACTCGCTTCAGCTTGCCGGTGCGCTTCGCATAACGCTCGGCCAGGCCGAAGATCCAGATCCCCAGCGGGATGAAGATCACGGCCATCACCAGCAACGGCCACACGTCATGCCAGAGAGACGTGACGGGCATGCCGTCGATGAGGCCCGCCCGCACCCCGTCGAGGATGTAGGTGGCTGGACTGAAGCGGCTGATGACCTGCATCCACTGGGGCAGGATGTCGACCGAGTAGTAGACGCCGCTGACCAGCAGCAGCAGCGACTGCAGCACGAACGTCATCTGCGCGCCGCGCTCGACGTACATCAGGGGCAGGACGGCCGCCATCATGCCGATGCCGATGAACGACAGCGAGCCGATGAGCATGAACACCGTCGCCGTGGCGAAGTCCGCGTGCGAGAGGTCGAGCCCGAAGAAGGCGACCAGCACCGCCAGCACGATCACCATCTGCACCAGCCCGTAGAGGATGGCGTAGAAGGTCGAGCCGAGCAGCTGCGAGGAGCGCCGGACGGGCGCCATCATCGTGTACTCGAGCGTGCCCTCCCAGCGCTCCCAGGCGATCGTCTCGGCGATGAAGGCGAAGACGGTCGAGAGGTAGTTCCAGAAGACGGCCCCGATCATCAGCGACAGGATCAGCTCGGACGAGCCCTGCTCCTGGCCGATGAGCGTGATCGACAGGGCACCGGCGACGGCGTAGACCAGGAAGGCGGCTTCCCAGCCCCAGTACCGCTTGGTGAGATTGAAGTTGCGCTCGACGAAGGCGAAGCTCGCCTTCAGCTCGCGCGTCATGATGGCCACGAAGGGGACCTCCGGAGAGGGTGGGGGAGCCGCTCCGTCCTCACGGGGAGCGGAGCGGCTCCGGGATCGAGTCCGCCGCGAGGCGGCTCCCGATGCGCACCAGCGAGCGGCCTACGCGCTGACGCATGCCGGCCTGGCCGACGCGCACCACTCGGGCGTGGCGACGGGCGAGGCGGTCGGCCGCGGCATCTCGGTGCTGCTCACGGACGCGCTCCTGGACCAGGGCCAGGGCGAGGCGGTAGTCCTGGTGCATCGTGATCACCTCCTTTCGGTTTGTTCAGTCATCGGCGGCCGACTCGTCCTCGTCGATGTCGTCGTCGAGCGAGCGGCCGGTGTAGGTCATGAAGACGCTGTCGAGGGTCGGGCTGAGGCCGTGGTCTCGAGCGACCTTGGCTTTCAGCTCGGTCGGCGTGCCCTCCACGACGACCCTGCCCTCGGCCAGGAGAGCCAGGCGGTCGCACAGGCGGTCGGCCTCGGCGAGGTCATGCGTCGTCAGCACGATCGTTGCGTCGTGCGTGGCGCGCAGCTCCTCGACGAAGGCCTGCACGTCGAGCTTGGATCGCGGGTCGAGGCCCGTGGTCGGCTCGTCGAGGAGCAGCAGGGTCGGGCTGGTCAGCAGCGCCCGCGCGATGGCGACCTTCTGCTGCATGCCGCGGCTCATCTGCTCCACCGGGCGCCCCATGCGCGACTCGGCGATGCCGAGCCGGCCCAGGATCGCCACTGCCTCTCGTCGAGCCGCGCCGGCGTCCAGCCCGTAGAGGCGGGCCGCGTAGACGAGGTTCTCGGCGGGGGACAGCTTCTTGAAGAAGGCGGCGTCGACGCTGACGCGGTTGATGAGCCGCTTCACGGCCATCTCCTCGCGCACGATGTCGTGGCCGAAGATCTCGACGCGGCCCTCCTCGATGGTGAGCAACGTGCTCACCAGCCGGATGAGCGTGGACTTGCCGGAGCCGTTGGCGCCGAGGATGCCGTAGATCTCGCCGCGCTCCAGGCGCATCGAGACGTCATCGACGGCGACCACTGGCTTGCGCTTGCGCCCTACGACGAACGTCTTGGTGACGTGGTCGAGCAGGAGCGCAGGCGGGCCTGATGGCCGCTTCACGACCGCGGGCATGCCGGGCATGGCCGTCACCGGCGCGTCCTGGACGGGCGCGCCTGCCGGGCCGGGCCGGCCGGGTTCGAGCGTGATGGTCATGGCGTGCTCCTGGTGGCATCGAGGCCTGGATGGCGGCCCCCTGGGCGGGGTTCGGCTCTCGACGACACCTCGAGCACGAGGCATCAAAAAAGCCGGGGGGCCCGATCCGGCCCTCCGGCTCCAGCAGGTCGGCGGCTCAGCCGCCTCGCGCTAGATGGCGCAGGGCACGGATCTCCCGCTGTCGGCGGCGCCGAGAGGCGCGGCCGTCCGCGGCCGGTCGGCAGCGGCGAAGAGGCGGGTGATCGTGGACATCGTGGAAGGCCACTCCTGTCTGTTGGGCATGGTGGGCGCCGGCGGAGGATAGCCCGGCCGGCGCGGCGATGTCAACCGGCGCGGCGATCAGAGCGGCGGCGTGTCCGTCGGCGTCGGCAGGGGCTCCGGTGTCGGTTCCTCGGTCGGCTCCGGCGTCGGGGTTGGCGGCTCGGTCGGCGGCGGCGTGATCGCGTCGGTGGGCTGCGCCGAGGGAGTCGCCTGCGGCGGCGCGGGCGTCCGATGGGGTGTCGGCGCAGGCCCATGGCCTCCCTTGGCGCCGCCTGGCTGCGTGCCGCCGGCGGCCGGGTGGGCCGGAGCGGTCGACGGCTCGGGACTCGCGCTAGGCGGGAACAGTGGAGCGCCAGCGGCCCGCGGCGCCGGAGTGGCGTCCCCCGCGGCGGGCGTGGCCGCCGGGGCCTCGCCGGGCCGGCCCACGAAGGCCACGACCTGCCAGCCCAGGACCAGGGTCAGGCAGAGCAGCGCCAGGACGGCGGAGCCACGGAGGAAGGCTCGAACCGGCAGCGCCGGGATCGCCAGGTGCGGGCGCGGCACGCTGATGCGGAATCCGCCGGACGAGCTGCCGTCGGCGGGCACGGTCGGCGGGGCGGGGCTGCCTGCGGGCGTCGACGTGGCCGGCGGCGCGGGCTGCATCGACACGCCCATGGCCGAGGCCGCAGCGAGCGCGGCGGGCTTGACCTTGCGTGACCGCGGGGAGGTCGTCCCGAGCTCGAACGGCGCGTCGGCCAGGCACAGGCCTTTGACCTGGTTCCAGCAGTTCGGGCACACGCTGAGGCCGCACTTCCCGCAGCGACGGAAGACGTCCTCGTCGCTCGGTCCGAGCAGGTCGCGGTGCGTGCCACAGCGTTCGCAGTAGCTGATGGGTTCGCTCATGGGACCTGGTCCAGATGTCGATGCCGAAGGTGCGGGGCATACGGCGCGCAGGGGACGGCTCCGAGGGCGCGCGAGGCCCGACGCCACCGTAGCGCCCACCCCGGCTCGCGTGCGTAGTCAAGAGGTACTGGGCTCGCTTCCGGTGGTCCGGTGCCGGATGTGGGCGTGGCGGCACGCACCGATGACCGGGTTGACCGACTCCCGCCGCCCCGCGTAGCCTGCCGCTGGATGGTCTCCATCAGCGTGACGCGCCTGCTGCAGGCGGGCGTGCTGGATCCCGAGCTGGCCGCGCTGTGCTGGCTCCTGCTCGAGGCCGGATTGCCCCTGGTCGTGATCGGTGCGGTACCGAGGTCCACGCGCCTCGACGTTGCCGCGGCGCTCGCGGCGTTCCGCGGCGGTCCCTCGCCCACGGTGGTCGACCTCGACCTCGATCGAACGGGCGAGCGGGATCGAGGCGCCTCCTCGGGGCGGGCCGCCGCGCAACAGGCGCTCGCCCTCACCTCGTCCGCGGCGTCGCTCGGCGAGCTCTTGGAGCGCCTCGCGGGTCCGCCGCTGGGCATGACCGACGACGAGACGCGCCGGCTGAGCCTGGTGCTCGTGCTGGCCGAGGCCACGCTGCCGGGGCCAGGCGCCCCGGCGGCCGGCGTCCCAGGGGAGGATCCGCCATCCGGCGGGCATGATGCCTCCTCCGCGGGGCTCGATCGCCTGCGGGTCGCGGCGGCACACTACCTGCGCCCCGTCGAGCGCGACGGCCAGGGCCACCTGCAGCGCCGGCCGCCGGCCGTGCTCGCCACGTGGGATCGGGCGGACGATCGGTTCGAGGATTTCGCCTGGGGGGTCGTGCCGGAGCTGGCCGCACGGGTCGGTTGGGAGGCGGCGGATTTCGAGGCAAGGCAGGCCGAGCGTTCGGCGATGCTCCAGGCGCTGGTGCGCGACGGCCACACCGAACCGCGCGACCTGGAACGCGCGCTGCTCGCGCGGCGGACGCCCGGCGCCGGTGCGAGTACGATGCCCGCCTGATGCCCCGCAAGCCAGCGCCCGACGCCCAGAACCGCCGCCCGCGCACCCTGGCCGAGCTGCGGGCCAGCGGATGGCGG
>DATHCS010000258.1:0-2396 GCA_035319405.1 Candidatus Dormiibacterota bacterium
GCCGTGCTCACCTCGAATCGCACGCGCGAGGTGCATGACGCGCTGAAACGGCGCTGTCTGTACCACTGGATCGACTATCCGAGCGCCAGCAAGGAATACGAGATCGTCTCGACGCGCCTGCCCGGCGTGCCCGAGCGGCTGGCACGCGAGATCGTGGGCTTCGTGCAGCGCCTGCGCGAGGCCGACCTGACCAAGGTGCCAGGCGTCGCCGAGACGCTCGACTGGGCGGCCGCCCTCGTGGCGCTGGGCGCCGAGGAGCTCTCGCCCGCGCTCATCGACGAGACCCTGGGGGCGCTCCTCAAGTACCAGGAGGACGTGCGCCAGGTGAAGGGCCCTGCGGCCGAGCACGCCCTCGCCGAGGCGGTGGCGCGCGGCTGGGACTGAGCGGTGGTGACAGAGACGACCCCACGCGGCCCATGGGACCCGGCTCGCGTGCATGGCGACCGCTTCCTGCGCAACGCCCTGCTCTTCTCGCGGACCCTGCGCCGGGCTGGACTGGCCGCGGACCTGCCCGCGGTCCTGGACTTCACGCGCGCGCTCGAACTCATCGACATCGGCGACCGCGAGGAGGTCAAGGCGGCCGGCGCGTCGCTCTTCGTGCGGCGGCGTGAGGAGGTGGCCCCCTACGGCGAGATCTTCGACCGCTTCTGGCGCCGCCACGGCTTCCGCGAGACGATGGCCCCCGAGGCGCCCGAGGTCCCCACCGTCGAGGAGGAGGGTCCCTCGGAGGGGGAGGGGCGGCTCGGCGATCGCGAAGCGAGTGCGGCCGAGGCTGACGAGCAGCCGGGCGAGGAGGTCGAGGGCCAGGTCGCCATCGCCCCGGATGCCTACAGCCACGACGAGGCGCTGCGTCACCGCGACTTCGACAAGATGACCGCCGCCGAGCTGCGCGAGGCAGCCCGCCTGATCGATCGCATCGTGCCGCGCCTCGAGACTCGTCGCACGCGCCGCTGGGAGCTCCATCCGCACGGCCGCATCCCCGCGCCGCGGGCGATGTTCCGCCGCAACCTGGGCACGGGAGGCGAGCTCTCGACGTGGCTCTGGCGGCGACCGGTGCGCCAGCCCCGCTCGATCGTGCTCATCTGCGACATCAGCGGCTCGATGGAGCGCCACGCCAGGCTGCTGCTGCGCTTCGGCCAGGCCCTGGCGCGCTCACGGGTCCGCACCGAGGCCTTCGTCTTCGGCACCCGCCTGACGCGGGTCACCCGACAGCTGCGCGGCCGCGATCCCGACCTGGCCCTCGCCCGCGTGTCGGCCACGGTGACCGACTGGTCGGGCGGCACGCGCATCGGGGCCTCCTTCCGTGAGTTCAACCAGCGCTGGGCACGTCGTGCCCTCCGCACCAGCGGCGTGGTGATCGTCGTCAGCGACGGCTGGGACCGGGGCAGCGCAGAGCTGGTGGGGGAGGAGTCGGCGCGCCTGCGCCGCAACTGCCATCGGCTGATCTGGCTCAACCCACTGGCCGGCGCGCCGGGGTACCAGCCGCTGGCGGCCGGGATGGCCGCGGCGTACCCCTTCATCGACGACTTCCTGCCGGCCCACGACATCGCCAGCCTGGAACGACTGGGTCGCCTGCTGGCCAGGGGCGGCCGGCGGCGCGAGGTCCGCTCGCTGCACGGCAGCCTGGCCGCCCAGGGGCGGGTGGTCGGCCCCGGTCGCACCGGGCCGGGCCTGCCGGCCTGGTCGGGCACGGCCGTAGGCGGGGAGGCACTCGGATGAGAGAGCTGCTGGAGGCCGTCCAGGGCTGGCGGGCCGAGGGTGTCGGGCTGGGCCGCGCGGTGGTGGTGCGCAGCTTCGGCTCCGCGCCGAGACCGGAAGGCGCCGTGCTCGTCGTCACGGACGACGGCCGCCTCGCCGGCTCGGTCAGTGGTGGCTGCGTCGAGGGTGCCGCTGCCGAGGAGATCGCGCGAGCCCGCCGCACCGGCCGCGCGCGCGTCATCCGCTACGGCATCAGCGATGAGCAGGCATGGGACGTCGGCCTCGCCTGTGGCGGCACGATCGACGTGCTGGTCGAGCCGACGCTGCCCGACGAACTGGTCGCCGCGGCGGCCGGCCGCGATGGCCGCGCGGTCGTCACGCCGCTGCCAGCCGACGCGCCGCCGGCCGAGTTCGGGCCCGCCGAGCCGGGAGAGGGGAGCCCGCCCGAACCGCTGCGCGTGCTCGACGAGTCCGGTGCGCCGGTGGGATCGACCCATGCCGTCCCGCCCGAGGTCGCCGAGGCGGCCCGGCAGGCCCTCTCCGAGGGGACCTCGCGCACCGTGGTCGCCGCGGGCCGCCAGTGGTTCGTGGAGGCCTTCGCCGCGCATCCGCGCCTCGTGATCGTGGGTGCCGTGCAGGTGGCCATGGCCCTCGTGCGCTTCGCGCGCGAGCTGGGCTACCGCATCAAGCTGCTGGCC